>NZ_CALFPF010000797.1 GCF_937919775.1 uncultured Gimesia sp. | reverse complement strand
TGAACTGCAAAAACGCGACAATTCGCAATTGCACGATTACGAATTACATGCGGATTGCTGTCGACGACCGCACCGCTTCGCCCGACTGGGGTTACGCCTTCCATTGCATTGACGGCACCGGCATTGTCGTCAACGCCAGCACCGGTACGCTGATTCAGGGCAACCGCATCACCGAAAACGAATTGCTGCCCACATCCGAAGTGCAGAAGAAATATCAGCTCGGTCAATTCGTCAAAAAGAACGACACCAAAGGTGCATTGACCAGCAACGAGACCTGGGAACAGGAATCCGTCAAGAACTGGCATCAGGGGTCGGCGATTATTGTGACCTCTCCCAGTGTCAGCGACCGGACACAGATTCTGGGCAATACCATCGAAAACGGCGCGCAAGGCATCGATCTGCATGCCGACCATGTGATCGTGGCGCAGAACATCGTCTCCAATTGTTTCGTCGGCATGAAAGCCATGCATGGTTCGCGGCATATTTCCATTATCGGTAACCAGTTCATCAAAAACGATCTCTGGAGTATCGGCCTGATGCCCGGCGCCGCTTCGTATGCGGCACAAGCAGCCGACAAAGACCAGCCGGCAAAAAACGATAACAGCGACGGCGGCTCGATCATCGCCAATAACATTATCTCGGAATTCGGTTATGGCAACGCGCATTGGATCTGGGGCGATCACGGCAACCCGATTCTATTCGACTCCGGGCAAAAACCAGAGAACACGCCGCTCACCGACGTGATTCTTCAAGGCAACATCGTCCAGAACTCGGGACGTTTTCAAGCCGCAAAAGAGAGCCAGCAACCACGCTACGTCTACGCCGTCCGCGTCGATCGCAAAGCCACCAACGTCCATTTTTCGAATAATATTCTCGACCCGGGCCGCGAAGGCGTGAGCAACGTCGAACTTAAAAAATAAAACAGTCGCAGGGAGAAACGGTTCTTTTATCTTGTTTGAGTCTCAATCCGCCCATGAATCACACATCCGATAACACTGCCAAAGTGAGCAGACCGTATCTGAAAGCCATGATAATCGGGCTGGTCTGCCTGATCGCGATCGGACTCATCGTGGTGCTGGGCTTCAGGCTGTTCGTCACAGAAACCAGCCTGACCATCATCAATAGTTCTTCGCAGGAGATGCAACACGGTGTTTTGTTAGATCAAGAAGGTCATGAACTGTTCCGTGCGGAATCGATGGTTCCCAACGAACGCCTTTCCAGAACCCTGTATAATTTAAAACCCTCTGGCAGTATAACGTTTCAGGCGACTCTGGCTGATGGTACAACACGCAAAGGAGTGTTTTCATTCGATGAAGACCGCAAGGCTTCAGAGATTCATTTGCCGTTACTTTCGTACGAAATTACCGATCAGACTCTCATCATCAAGTCAGAGGTCGGGGAACGGCTTACCATAAAGCAAAGGATACGCCTGCGGGCTTTCTGGTAAGAGTTCAAAACTTACCTTCCGCCACACATCCGCGATGTCGTTCCGAAAAAAAAATCGGAAACGGCGTGATATTTTCTGATTCTGGCCGCCTCTCAGGTATGCAGTCCGTTTTTTATAGCACCCAGAAAACAGAAAGTCAGACCCATGAGCCCCACATCGCCTGCTTCTAGCAAATCGAGCAAGAAAACCCTGATTCTCCCTTTGCTCATCATCAGCATCGGCAGCGGCTGGCTGTTGACGACATTAGAAGTAATGCCCGGCCTTAACTGGATCTGGGTACTCGGTCTGGCGATCATCGGTCTGTTGGCGTTTGCCGTCAGCGGCATTGATAAATCCACGGTCGTGATGGGCCCCTTTTTTCTGATCGCCAGTTGTCTGTCTGTCCTGCGTCAGACAGGGCAACTCTCCTTCGACGTCGAAGTGCCGATTCTGGTGATCGTAATCGGCGTTTTACTGCTCATCGCCCGCAGCAAATCGATCCCGCTCCCCGAATGGATGGTGCTGGAACCTGAAAACAAAACCGCAGGGTGAGTTCAGTGATTCTCAAACACGCGGCATCGAAAGCATAGTCAGAGCACGAGTTAAATCAATTACGTCCTAATTTGGTTTGGATTACCTTTTTCTGTTCCAAATCGCTCTCTCGAGTTTGCTATAATCCGTTACCCCATCATCAGCGATTATGACATAATTCAGGGAGGACGATGTCCATGACAGGCAGCCAGCTACCACGATTCATGATCCAGGCTCTCTTTTTCGTCGCCGTGTGTTTTATCAGGCAGACGCACGGAGAAGTCAGTCGCGGCGATAACCATTTCGTGATCGATGGCGTGAAGATTCCCGTCGGCAGTGAAACCGAAGTCATTGGCCCGATCAGATCTTCCGGCCACAAACTTCATATGAGTTCAGGTTATGCCGCTTTACAAGGAATTTGGATTAATGGCAGGGCTAATCAGGACAAAATCTATTTTCATCTCTGCCGCGCCGAACCAGGTGGCTGGCCCACCTACAAAGACTTTAAAGCCCTCCAACGTGGCGTCTTTTACAAAATTCGTGGACAGATCATAGAAGGACGCGTCTACTGTGAGCATAAGGCAATCACCCTGGTCGTAAAACACATTGAAGCCGTGCCACCGCGAGAGATCGAATTCTCAGATCTGATTGATCGCGAAACAACTTTTGAAGGCGTCGCAACTCCTGGGGGGATCATTAAAACCAAAGAGGGTGAGGCACAGATTGATAATATGACCGAATGGCCGGAATCCGTTGCGGGCAAACAAATCTTTGTGCGCGGTACAGTACGAAAGAGTCAAGAAGGCTTCCGCATCGATGCGATAAACTGGCATCCTACCGACCTCTATGAACTAGTCGGCCAGAATGTTTCGCTGGAAGGAACTCTGTCGAATGATTCAAGTCCCGGATTTTTTGAGTACCGAAAGAAATATCTGTATTTGACATCTCCTGACGGCTCTCACACGAAGTATGATAAATATTTTAGCGACAGACTAGTGTGTGTGAGCGGCAAATTGGTGTTGGAGGATCGCCCTGAATTGAAATGGAATGGTCCGAAAGAAGAAAATCCGATTACCCCCTGGTTTGTCATTCGAGAGGCAAAGGTTACATTTCTAGAAAAAGATTATGGTGAGTATGAAGGCGGCGGACCAATTTATGCCACATTACATCGTGTCAGCGAAGGAGTCCCTGAACTACTAGCGGAATGCGCTCACAGGGGGAATGGACAATTTAATCCAGCGGCCGCGGTATTTTATGTTAGGCGAAACGAGGATGTCATTAATCAGATTCTTACGGAAACTACAACTGAAACGCGAGATGTTTTGGCACGTCGGATGAACGAAGAGAAAGTATCACGTATAGTACGGCTGATCTATGCAGCGATGTTAGCACATCTCAATGACAAACGAGGCAGGACTTTCCTGATTGAGAGCCTCAAAGATCATGATACGGACAATTTACCCAATGCCTTGTATTGCCTGGGAGAGTTTCCTTCACTCGGTTCAAAGCAGACTCAGAGCAAAACCGAAATTCGTTGGGCTGAAGAACCGATGATTGCGCTGATGCAAAATCGTGAGCGATTTGATGTGACGAATTTTTACGGGTTCGGCGGGAGCAAAGAGTTCTCTACAACAATTGCTGACGCGACCGTGGTATACTCCGATGTAACAGAATTGATGTTAAAGGTGAATTCCCCAGCAGCCCAGAGAGCAATCATTGATTATTTGGTCTCGAACCGTACTTCTTTTAGTATTGGTACAACAGGAGGGCTCAGCAAATTAGCCCTCTATGAACGTCTGCAACGAACAGATCCACCGATCCCTGCTGAAGATCTAAAAAAAATGCAGCAGTTTCAGGCAGAACTTGACGCCCTCAGGAATCGAAATCAATAGCCCTGATCGCAATTCTTGCGATCTCTACATGCTGCTGTCTTTGAACCAACTCTTGCTGGTCGTGAGGGTCGCGGATGCTTCACATTATTTTGCGGCTACTTAACTCAAAAAATAACACAAATTAGTCTGCCTCAGGTTTCTTGATTTCCGATAACAGATCTCTCCTCATTTTTGACGGAACGAAATCACCTGGCGTGAAAAAAATGGCTCGCGTATCGCATAGACTTTTGTATGATGGAGATAAGGCCTTACTGTTTTCACTTCTGCGGAGTAGATCGCCATGACGGTTCGAATCGGTTTGATATTCGGCTTTCTTTTCTGCGCGATGTCCCAGACCGCCCAGGCGGGGATGCCTTCCGTCAGTCTGACCGAAATTGCCAGCCTGCGTCTGCAGTCGATTTCATTTTTTCTGCTGGTGCTGCTGGTCAGTGCCTGGATCTTTAAACGACTCTGGAATGTCCTCGCGCGTGATTTTCCGAAGCTGCCCGAACTTTCCTACAAAGCCGCATTGGCGGGAACCGTACTCTGGGGGCTGATGTTTCTGTTTGTGCTCACGATGATCTCCGGGGCGCGGGAACTGCTCACACCCGGTGCGTGGGAGAAAAACGGCCGTACTTATCAACTGGCTGATTCCGCGACGGAACAGACGGAAACGCCGGAGGCATTACTGGAAGCACGGCGAAAGCTGCTCGGCGAATTACGTTCGGCTCTGTTCATGCACGTCGCCACGCACCAGGGAAAATTCCCCGAGAAAGCAGACGATGCGACCTTCGCGGAAGAGTTCTGGTTTCAGCCCGGCGATCTGCAGGTGAAGTACGGTTATGTGACCGGCGACAAGAAAACCGAGCCCGCCGAACCGCTCGCCTTCGAGCAAGCCGTTTATGGGGATGATCAACAACTGGTGCTGTTCACCGACGGAGCGATCAAGGTGCTGCCGCTTAAAGCAGCACAGGAGGTGCTCAATGGAAAGTGACCCGGTTGAGCCGCCGAAAAAGAACAGGCGTACTATCGTGGCGTGCTTTGTGGGCATCGCAACATTGTTCGTAGTCGTCATTGCTCTCGCAGTCTTCCTGGCCTGCGCCGGGGCCGTTTTTCCCCTTCAAATCCTGTTTTATACTTTCCTGGGCTGGCTCCCATTTTTAAACCGTGTCATCCCACAGATGACCGTGTCGGTCTCCGGTCTGGTGACGACCTTCTTGCTGGTCGTGATCATGGCGGTGGTGATGCAACTGCTGGGCGGTTATGCCCTCCGGCGTCTGCAAACACAAAACACAATCGCCGTTCCGAAACAGTGGCGCGTGCGCTGGACGTTTGCCTTGATCGCGTTAGTGGTACTCTCCTTCACCGGCGGTTTTGCCGTTGTGGGGGTAGCTCACCAGACAGTCTGGTTAGCGACAGTGAATGAATCTCTGACCCATCAGGGTGTTAGCGAGGCCGCCAGACGTAGTCAGTCCAGGAATAATCTCAAACAAATCGGTCTGGCGTTGCATAATTATCATGATACGTTTGAGCAATTCCCCAGTGGCGGCTCCTTCAGTCAGGCGGGGCTGCCGCAGCATAGCTGGATCACGCGTATCATACCTTTTCTGGATCAGGCGTCCCTGTATAATCAAATCGATTTCCACCAGCCGTGGACTGCAGAAGCGAATCGCAAAATTTTTGAAACAAGGCTATACGCATTGCAAATTCCCGGAATGGGTTACGCTTTTGATAATGGAAAAAGCAGGGAAGAAAACGCGAAAGGCTATCAGCCCGCCCATTACGCCGCCAACAGTCGGGTGTTGAATGTGAATTCGGGGATGAAGTTTAAGGAGATCACCGATGGAACCTCCCACACGATTTTGGCCGGCGAAATCAAATCCAACATCAAGGCCTGGGGCGATCCCATAAACTTTCGCGACCCGACGCTGGGCATCAATCAGAGCCCGCACGGTTTTGGCAGCCCCTTTGCAGGCGGGGCACACGTTTTATTCTGTGATGGCCGCGTCCATTTTGTTACCGACAAGGTCGATCCGCAATTGCTGAAGACTCTCAGTACTCCTGCTGGGGGCGAACCGGTTGGCGATTTTTAAGAAGCGATGAACAGATCAGGTTGAACGATGACGACAGAACCCAGCACTCCCGCTGAACCGGCTACCTCGCATAGAACCATCAAGGTGGTATCGATCATCGTATTGTGTTTCTTCGCTTTTTGTCTGGGGATTGAATTTCCCTTTGTTGTGGCATTCCAAATGGTTGCAGGCTGGATCTGGTATCTGGGCCGCACGATACCCAGCCTCACCATTTCCGTGGAGCGCACCCTCTGGTTCTTTGGTGCGTTGATCCTGTTTGCCGTGGGCATTCACTTCGCGTGTCGAACAGTTTATCATCGAAATGCAATAGAGCCTGCGACGCTGCAGACCGCATCCCGCTGGAACAAGCGCTGGACGGTCTCTCTGGTCACGATGTTTCTGATGCTGGTGATGATCGGAATCTGCGTGGTCAGCATCACGCATCAGGCCTGGTGGATAACAACATCTGATGCACTGGTTATTTCTGGGTCACGTGAAGCTGCCAGGCGCAGTACGTCCAAACATAATCTCAAAATGATCGGTCTGGCGCTGGAGCAATATCATGACGACTTTCACCAGCTCCCCATTGGTGGCACGTTCAGCAGCACAGGCCAGCCGCACCATAGCTGGGTTTCACAACTGCTGCCCTATCTTGATGAAAAAGACTTATTTCAACAGATCGACTTCCATCAGCCCTGGACCGCGGAAGCAAACCGTAAGCCGTTTCAAACCAGAATCAACGCGATTCAGAATCCCGGGATGAAATCGGAATATGACGATGGGAAGAGCAGCCAGGCAGCGTTTCAGGGATATCAACCTGCCCATTACGCCGCCAACAGCCGTGTACTCAACGTGAATTCGGTTATGAATTTCAAACAGATCACCGATGGCACTTCCAATACACTACTGGCTGGCGAAATCAAATCTAGTATCAAACCCTGGGGCGATCCCACAAACTTTCGCGACCCGGCGTTGGGCATCAACCACAGCCCGCACGGTTTTGAGAGCCCGTTCATCGGCGGAGTAATCTTTTTGCTCGGCGACGGCAGCGTCCGTTTTATTTCCGAAGACATCGACCCGGAGGTACTCAAAGCCCTCAGCACTCCCAACGGGGGAGAACCGGTCGGGGAATATTAAGCTCGTGCAAAATCAGGCATTCTTGTGAATCTCAAACACGCCATTGGTATCGATGCCGATGCTGCCCGAGGCGGCTGGCTGACCTGCCTGGATATCAAGGGAGAAGTCGCCCATCAAACCAACGAAGCAGGCGAATATTGGATGCGAAAGATGATCTCGCTACTAGAAAAATGAAATCACAGGAATAGTTCTTGAGGTGGCTCATTCAGTCTGCTGGCGGAAACGTTTTCAGTCGATCGAGCCGATATTGAAAAATGCGTTCGACATCCTTCTGTACGAAAAACCGGTTGATCAGGGCGCCACCAAAGACCGCATACTCCACTTTATCTCGTACCAGCGTCCCGTTGTCCTGTTCCAGAAACGTGTGTTCGTGCCGCCACATTCGATACGGGCCTTTCAGTTGAAGATCCACAAACCGGACCGGCGGTTCCCAGTCGGTGATTTTGGTTTTCCATTTCATGGGAAAGCCGTGCAGCTTGAGCCGATAGTCGATGAAAGCCCCTTCGTAAATGGGAACGGGTTTGGGAGTCACAATCTGAAAATGCAACCAGGGGGGAGTCAGCGATTCCAGGTTCTCAGGTCGCGCAAAAAAATCAAAGACATCCGTAATGGAATGCGGAATCAGAATTTCAGACTCTAACACATAAATTCCCTGCGGCGTTCTGCTGATGTTGACCATAGAGTGTGACTCGAAAATGTCATGCGCCAAATTTGAAAAGCGGTGGTTGAAATGTCGGGCCTGATGACTAAGAAGAAAGAAAGCGACTGCGGATCAACCGATTCCGTATTGCATGATTATTGTCTCCAAAAACGCAAAAGGAATGGCTGTTTTTGTAGATTCTGAAAAATGAGCAGGAAATGAACCGATGAGTACAGCCGCTGCTGAGCAGAAGTCACAAAAGTTCGTCATTCTGGGGGCGACGGGGGCCATCGGTTCCGAATTAAGCCGTCGCCTGGTTCAAGCGGGCCATGAAGTCTTTCTCGGCGGCCGACAGAAGCGGCAGCTGCAACTGCTCGCCGAGGAATTATCTGCGCCGTCTCTGACAGTCGAGGGAACCGATCCCACATCGATCGAGCAGTGTATTCAGAGTGCCTGCGAAAAATTGGGACACGTGGATGGCGTGGTGAACTGCATCGGGTCGGTGCTCCTCAAGCCGGCACATCTGACATCCGATCACGAATGGTCCGAGGTGCTCGCCGTGAATTTAACTTCTGCATTTGCGACGGTGCGAAGTGCGGCGAAAGTGATGGGCAGGCAGGGGGGAACCATCGTGCTGATTTCTTCCGCCGCGGCGCGGATCGGGCTTGCCAATCACGAAGCGATTGCCGCCGCCAAGGCGGGTGTGATCGGTCTGACCCTTTCGGCTGCCGCGACTTATGCGAATCGGGGAATCCGCGTCAACGCCGTCGCGCCAGGACTGATCAAATCGAACATGACACAAAGTCTGTGGGAAACACCGGCTGCGGAATCGGCTTCGTTAGAGATGCACGCACTGAATCGAATCGGTACTCCCGCGGATGTCGCTTCGATGATTGACTGGTTATTGCAGGCAGAGAATAACTGGATCACAGGCCAGGTGCTGGGCATCGACGGCGGTTTAGCAACCATCGTTCCCCGCACCCGACAGAAGCGGCGATGAATTGAAAGGGGCCTGTAATCCTTGCTAATTGAAACGCCTGATCCAGCTTCCTTGTTACTTCTTGATCCGGGTTTCCACTTCCCGGTAGCGGGTCTGCAGATCATCGTTGCCTAGTTCGGGGTAGAGTAGTTTTGTTACGCCGAGCAGTTTTTTGGCTTCGGCTTCGTCGCCGGAATCGAGTGCGGTCTGGATGATGTGCAGTCGTGCCTCCAGCCAGGGAACGGTGCCCGGTTTTTCGGCTGCTTCGAGTTGTCGCCACTTTTGTGTTGCCTGTCGCAGGCAGGCTTTGGTGCCGCAACGTTCCAGCAGCAGTGCCACCTGTTTAACGAGCGAGGTGTCGTTCGGAGACTGTTTTAACAGACCCTGATAGAATTCGAGCGCTCTGATCGGCTGGTCGACCGCCAGATAGGCTTCTGCCAGACAGAGGTCCAGCCGCTGGATCTGTTGCGGGTTCAATTCGTCGCGGCGGGCTGCCAGCTTCTCGGCCGACTTGAGCTGCAGCATTCCCAGTTCCCGGCGGACTTCCGGCGTAAGTTCCAGGTTAATCCGGGAAACGCCATTCAACACGGAGAGCAGTTCATCGGTGCCCGCGGTTTCCAGATTTTCCACCAGCGACTGAGCGGCAGACGGTTTACCCTGTCCAGCGAGCGCGATAATCTGTAATCGCAGCGCCTGGTTGGAAATCTCATTCCAGTCTTGAATGTCTTTTGCCGTCTGAGAAACGCTGCTTTCTGAACGTTCGTTGTTTCTTTTTATTTGCGCCACGATGCTGGTTGCCGTGTGAGCGATCAGTTCCAGCAGCCGATTCGCTTTCGCGTACAAAGGGGGGCTGTCATTCAAATAGATGCGTGTCAGCCGCAACGCGATTTCCGCCTGAGAGAGCAGAATTTCCTGTTTCGTCTGATCGGGAAAACCGGCCAGATATTTCTCCAGCACATCAATGGCTTCCTGCCGCCAGGCTTTGGTTGGCTGATTCAGCGCCACCAGTCGCAGCAGAATATTTTCATAACAGCGGGCAATGCCCAGATGCGCGTCGGCTGCTTTGGGGTGGTTGTCCGGAATTTCCGAATACAGGATGAGTGCTTTTGAGTATTGCAGCCGCGATTCTTCCAGCCGCGCCAACATCCAGCCAGCTTCATGATAACTGCTGCCGCCGGGAAAACGTTTTCGCAGATCTTCCAGCGCCGTAGTGTAGGCGAGCCTGCGCGACTTCGTACGGCTTTGCGTATAGAGTTGCCCCAGACACCATGCGGCGAGCAGGCTGGCGTCGTCGGCTTTGGGATTCGCATCATAGCGCAGGGCCAGCGATTGAAACCGGGCCGCCGCCTGTTTGTACTCTTTGGCCTTTAACTGCAGCGAGGCACTGGTAAAACCGAGATCGAATGCCAGATCGATTTTTCCCTGCTCGGCGGCCTGTGTTGCGGTTTGCTCGTAGGCGGCGATGGCCTGCTCGATTTTTCCCTGGGAATACAATAACTGTGCCTGTTTCAGGCTTTGAGAAAGATCACTGCCATACTGGTCTACCTGATGTTGCTGGTTGACCAGCATGCGGGTGCGCTGCGCCCAGTAGCCGGGCTGTGACAGGCCCAGGTGTTGCGTGCGCGTTTCGATTTGCTCCCAGATTTCTTCCGCGAGGGCTTCCTGCTTTTTGTCCAGCGCCACTTTTCTGAGTCTGATCAGGGCATCGACTTCCAGGTAGCCGAGTTCACTGGAGTAACTGCCGTGTTTCTGTCGGAAGTTGATGATTTGCGTCGCCGCCAGTTGTACTTTGTTTTCCGCCAGCAGCACCCACATTGATTCCACGAAGATTGGCTCATTGAGGTAAGCCGGCGGGTCCTCTTTGACGAGTGCCTGAATCGCACGTGAGGCGGCAGCGAAATCTCCGTCAATGCGATCAGCGTGAATCAGCGCCAGTTTGCTGAGCCAGGTCACCTGCAGCGTGGAGGCCCGCCGGGACAGTGGCTCGAGCCATTCTCTGGCGGTTTTGAGAGCCGCCTGTTTTTGGGCAAGTTGATCGCCGTACAAATCGGCGAGTTTCATAGAGGTCTGCCCGATCAGCAATTGAAAATCCAGCAACGTGTCTCGAATGACGGCCGTTTTGAGTACGGTAAAGTTCGAATGCGTGCCGTATTTTTTTAAGAGCTGATTCAACTGGTTCTCCGCCTTGACCAACTCAGAGGCGGCCTGCGTCAGGTTTGCAATCGCCGACTTTCTGAGCGTTTCATTATGGGGGACTGCTTTCGATTGCCAGTAGAAGATATCTGCTTTGCGGGCGGCGATGCGGGCACGTTCGGCCTCGAAGACCGGCGCATCGGCCCAGTTCGGATAATCCTTTAAAACCTGAGCGAGCGTATTTTCGGCGCGGCTCCAGAGTTCGGTTTGTTCATCGCCTTCTGCGACCATTGCGTGTGCGGACAGGGTGCGCGCCAGTTCCAGCGTATAACGGGCACGATCCGCGTCGGAAAGCCGGGGCTGCGCCAGCTGATTCAGACAATATCCTTCGGCGATCCCGAACAGATGTCTTTGTCGCAAACCGTCAAAATAGGAAGCCGCAGGGTCGTCTGCCGCACAAAAATTGACGGAAACAAACATCGCAACGAGGAAACAGGAAATCCCTCGCCGGGGAGACCGCTGACGCGGGATCGACTGGGCTGATGTTTCAGGTTGTTTTGATCGACAATGCATGAGACAAATCGAGCAGGCAGAGTTAGACAGGGACCACGGCAGTCCTGTTTCAGTTCAAGCGGACGGACAGGTGTCATCATACACATTACAGGCCCTTTCTCACAGGCCTGATATTCCAGAGTCTGCTGGAAGTCGAAACGGAGAACTCGCTTATTCCGTTCTGGGTGCTTTGATGGCGCGTGGCAGTTCCGGTAGTACCAGCAGGTCGGCACCGGCGTTGGTACGATCAATGGCGGTGATGGTCGGGCTGCCGTCAGTGGGTTGATTGAACTGCAACTGAGCGGCCTGTATTTCAGAGCAGGGGGTGGTGATCAGTTTCTGACGCTCCACCATCCAGGGAATTTCCATTTGATAACTGTTCACTTCGGAAGAAAGTCCCCAGATATCCTTCCAGTCGAGTGCGTCGAGTGAAAGTGTTCCCGTTGTTCCCTGTTGAGACTGAATCGTCCAGAATGTTTCAAAACGATCGTAATAATTGTTGGAGCCGCGCCAGGTTAAAAGTTTCTGACGAAAATCATTTTCGTTGGTGTTTCCTTTCATCAGCACAAAGGGTGCATTGCTTCGCGAAAAGAAAACATTGTTACGTGCAGAAACATGGAGTGGAATCAATTCCCGGGGAATGGAGCCACTGTCCATCACAGCCAGCCCTTTCCCCAGTACAAACGTGGAATGATTCAAAATCAGTTCCAGATGGTCGCCTTCGGTTGGTTTGTTGTTGCAGCCAATGAGTTCCATCATGGATTGCGCGATCATCAATGTGGAATTGGTAATTTCCAGACGCGTGGGAGCCGTTTCTCGAATTGAAAACGCGTAGCCGTCGCAGCGGAGAATCGAATTCATCACTTCGATGAACGTGGATTCTTTCACCGGTCGTTTGCCCATCATGGAATCATCATTCAATCCCTGATTGATGGGTTCGTTCATTTCAAAGAGCGCGACCTGCTGACGTGTGGTGTTGGAACAGGTCACGGTCACCTGATGCAAGCGGATATCGTGCGCATTTTTCAAAGAGAAGATCGCCCAGGAATCGGAATTCAGATCTTTCACATCGACTATAATACCCAGCTCAAACAGTTCCAGAGAGCCGTTGGCCACCTGAATCATGTGAGTCTGAAAACCTTCCGCCGGCTCTTCCACAGATTCGAACAGCAAAACCGGTTTACGGTCTTTCGCTGCCCGAATTCGCACACGTTTGTTATTGATGTGAATCGGCGCTTCTTTGCGAATACCGGTAAAACCAAGTTCAATGATGCTTCCGTCGTCGGCGGCAGCACATGCCGCATCCAGCGTTTTGAAATCCTGTCCCGGAGTACCATCCGGATTGATAATGGTAATTGCGGGGATCTCGATTTTTCGAAATTCGTTATCGCTTTTTTTCGGGAATGGTTCCGGCTCGATCTCGGTACGACCGTCAGGTACCGGCGCTGGCGCCAGGGGGACCATCGTCTTTTTCTGGTCATTACTGTTTGATAAGGCAACTTCCGTTTCGGGACCGTTATCCAGGAGCACTTTATTTTTGGGCGGATTCCCGGCTTCGAGTAATGTGCTGATCGAATTCTTGGAAGAAGAGAGGAGCGGCATGTCGAAAATTTCATTCAGACCTTTTCCTTCCTCATCCAGATTCATTTTTGCCAGATGCGCGTCTTCGGATTTTTCTGTACCCGAAGCGGTTTTGCCTGCATCGGGGGCAGGAACGGCCGTGATTTCTTTTGCAGGACCGGAGGGATCAACAGAAGCGATCGTCTCGGCGCCTGTGATCGGCTTTGAATTGCTGATGTCTGTTTCCGGCAGAGAGGCACTGGTTTCAGGATTGATCTGTCTGGTGTCGATGGCCTGCTGACCGGAGACGGTATCCTTCCTGGCATTGGTGTTTTGCACCACATTGGATGGATCGAACGCCGGATAACGATCCAGCAGCACGACCACGATTAATAAAACCGCTGCAGTGGCAATCCAGCCGACATGTTTTTCAAGAAATCCGAGTCGTGAACTGGTAGGCGATGTCCAGACCAGTCCTTCCGGGTTGACTCCGCGCAGATCAAGCTGGCTGGCGACCTGCATTAAATGAAACATGAGTTCTTCGGGAGTCTGGTAACGTTCTTCCGGATCACTGGCCATCATTTTCTGAACGATCAGTGAAAGTTCATGAGGCAGTTGTTTATTGATGACGGCCGGATCGGGAACATTTTTCCCGCTGTGGTCCAGCAGCTTTTGCAGCACGGTTCCTTCGCCGTAGGGAGGTTCGCCGGTCAGCATGTGGTACAGGGTGCAACCGAGCGAATAGATATCGCTGCGGACATCCACATTGCGCGGGTCTTTCGCCTGTTCGGGAGAAATGTAGTCGAATGTTCCTAAAGTGGTACCGGCACTGGTGAGGTCTGCGGACGCGTTGTCACTTTCTTTGCGTGCGAGTCCCAAGTCAACCAGCTTCGCTCTGCCGCCGGGGGTAATAATGATATTGGAAGGTTTGATATCCCGGTGAACCACACCTGCTTTGTTGATATGTTTGAGGGCAGAAGAAATCTGCAACGCATAATTCACCGCTTCCGCAGCCGGCAGGATGCCCCGCGACTGGATGATCTCTCTGACATTCGTACCTTTGACATATTCGAAGGCAATGAAGTTCAAGCCCTGATCTTCGCCGATGTAGAATACACGCGAGATATTTTCATGATCCAGACGTGCTGCTGATTTGGCTTCGTTTTGAAAACGTTTGACCGATCCCGGATCGCGCGATTGTCCCGGGCTGAGTACCTTCAACGCGACAACCCGGTCCAGACGGGTATCAATGGCGCGAAAGACAGCGCCCATCCCTCCCCGACCGATGCGCTCACGAATGATGAAATGCTCCAGCTCCATGCCTGAGGGATTGGGAATCTCCGTCTGCGCATCGGGATCATCAATAGTGGGTGGAAACAGACGATTCCAGACAGAAGACCGGGCAGCCTGATTCTGCGAGCCGCTGCTGTCGCGACCAAAGTCAGCAACGGGAATTGCTTCGAGCGGACTGATAATCGTTTCCGGCCCGTCTGCTTCTGGAATCGGCCGCGCAAAAAATTCAGGCAGCGGTGCCTGATTTGTCGTTGAACGGTCAGATTTTGGCTCGGAACTCATAATGCAAAGTTCACTTTAAAATAGCTTTGATTCCACGTTTGAAATGATATCGAACGTCTATTTGTGCTGGCAACAGCTTAATCCAAATTCACTTCGATTGTACGAAATAAAAACCGGATACTTTCGTACAATAGACGTCTTTCGAAATGACTTGTTGAGTACCGTATGAAAATCAAGAGCCCTAAGCCTATATTTTATAGTAGTTTAAGGTTCTTTTGCGACATCAGATATCGCAAATGCAGACTCGAAAAAAAGAATGGTGCGACGCTCACAGAAAGGAATTTGTTTTTTATCAATCAAGCCTGCTTCTATAATACGTGTTGAAGCCGCAGTAGGTTCTCATAAAAAGCCAATTTCGCCGATTTTCATCCATTTTTTTGTATCCGGAGATGGCTGAGGTGCTTCTGTCCGGTGTCGTTCGCGGCCGATCTTTGGAAGCGCTTGAAAAGCGGGCTGATACGGGAAGGGCAGCCGGAAGAAAGCCGGAGAGTACCTGCCTGGCGTCAGACTAAAATTCGATAATCTTCGTTTCGAATTCCTTTTTGAAGCCGACCCGATCAATTTTCAAACCAAAGTTTTCCCCAATCTTGACTGCCTCTCCCTGACAGTAAACCTGGTTGTTGATATACAATTCGAGCGGATCTTCACAAGGCTTGTCGAAGGTAATCAGCGAACCGGGGCAGATTGAAAGCAGTTGCTTCAATTCAATTTTCTTAGTAGCCAGTTTCACAATCGCCTGTACGGGCAGTTTACTGATGCGGTTTAACGGATTGTAAATCGAATTGGAATTAGTCGTTTGACCCATTGTTGGCGCGGAGTTAGAGGAGCTTGCAGATGAAGCGGCCGGCTGAGGAGCTGGATCTGTTTCCGCTTCCGCGGAATCTGTAACTGGCAGTTTCGTCAGTGGCCAAATTACAGGGATCACAGCACTCGGGCTCTGGCCGTCGCTTTCATCTTCAGTCTGGAATAGTTTAATTCGCAACAGGGCAGCCCAGTCAGCGGGAGCACATTGCGAGACTTCTGTCAGTAAGTTATCGACATAATACGTTTTAAATTCATCAACATCTCCTAAATCCATCGGGATCAGGTTCATTGACCATTCCAGAGATAATGTTTGCAACCGGGACGATTGCGAATCTCCGGGACTCTGATACCAGTCTGGTAAAGGAATACTTGCCGGGATGAGCCCGACCATTGCTTCCTCACCCATTCGAAACAGGGCCACCAGACCGGGACCCCGAAACGCATCCTCTAATTCCTCCGGAGACCAGACACCCGACTCCCCCATTTCCAGTCGATAATTAAAATCAAAACACTGGTTGAATGAGTCAGAAAGTGCAGGCATACTTTCGCCGGCAAGGGCGAAAATCTCTTCTACATTTTCCTGGCTAAAGCCTGACATTTCTGGTTAACAAAGCCCCGTAGTCTGATAATTTGTTCATCAAAAATGAACTGTCACAATTTTCTGGAGTGAATTCCCCATAAATCATTCAATCGACTTAATGAAATTTAGTTCTTCACTCTAAATCGGCAAACTTCGCTTATTCGGAAAAGATTGCCAGGAATTCGGAGGCAAAACGGATTCTTTAATCCTGCAGGAGGTCTTAGACGTTCTCATTAATGATTCACGGTTGTGAATCTGGTGCAGCGAAGTGCGCATTATCTTGCGTAAAATATGAGGTGAAACCATGTATGACAGGACAGAGGGAATTTGCTGCGAGGCGCGGAGGGGGATCTGTCTGGCGCCGCTGAATCGATAGAGAAAACGGAACGAGGCCTCTACTTCTCACAGTAATCAAACGGGGGGTAAAACAATGGTCAAAAATAAATTGAGGATCTTCAAAGCAGGCCGCATGTTTGTATTATGTCTCGGCGTGGTTTTCCTGAGCGTCGGTTTTCTGGTGACCTATCTCCTGGGACTGCCTCTGATTGAACAGGCGAAAGCCAGTAAAAACTGGCCGACCACGGAGGGCGTGGTGCTGAATTCAAAGGTGGTCACTCATCGCAGCAGCAACTCCAGCTCCTCGACGTATTCCGCGAAAGTGATTTATCGATATCAGGTCGAAGGTCAAAACCATGAAGGTAAAACAGTCTGGTTTGGCAGTGATCTTTCGACGTCCAATCGATCTCTGGCAGAGGAGACCGTCGGGAAATATCCGAACGATAAAAAAGTAACCGTTTATTATGACCCTCAAGATCCCGCGGCTGCGGTACTGGAACCGGGTGTATTCAAATCGACGTATTTCTATTATCTGTTCGGCTGGCTGTTCATGGGGCCGGGAATTCTCATGACGGGCATCCCGCTGTTCCGGTCGCTGTTCCGGTCGCTGTTCCGGAAATTCCGACGGGAAGCGTGAGAGCCGGATTTCGGCTGTTTTTGCCGCTTCGCAGGGTCAATCCTCTACGTTGGAAACCTGATCTTGCTGTATAAATAGATCTTTGATAAATAACCACCACCCCTCTCTCACTTCTCTCATTATTTCAATGGTTATTCCGTCATGTCTCAACCGTGCGTGCCTGTTGCGCAGCGACAGATCCTGCTGGCGATTGCGGCTTTAATCTTGTGCCCGATTGCCGCGGGTTGTGCTTCCACTCCGTATGTTTATCAGACGAATCTGGTTCCGCAGCCCGAAATGGAATTCGCCGAGGGGGAATCGCAAATCGAGCGGGGGCAGCCAAAGCCGATTCTGGATGGGATCGGCTGGGTCGTGGGGATTCCCGGAAAAATACTGCTGTGGAACCGCCGCGTCGACAATCATGATGTCTCCCCGGAAACAGAAGCCGCGATTGCCGCCTATCTGGAAAAAAACAGTCTGGATCAGGTCAAGGTACGCATCAATGAGTACGATCCGCTGGGTGAGTGGAGACGGCTGCGAAAAAATAAATCGGTAGGCTGGGGCTGGCGTTATACTGCGGGAACGTTGACGGCATTATCTTACACGTTACTGCCGGGACGCATCATTGGTGGAGACAACTACAACCCGTTTACGAACACGATCAGTCTCTATTCGGATCTCCCCGCGATTGCCCTGCATGAAGGGGGACACGCCAAGGATTTTTCCTCGCGCAAATATAAAGGCACGTACGCTGTGGCGACCTCTCTGCCTGTGTTGTCTCTCTGGCCCGAGTCGATCGCTACGAACGATGCCCTGGGGTACCTGCGTGCGGAAGAAAATTACGAACAGGAAGAGGAAGCGTACCGTGTGTTATACCCGGCTTATGCAACGTATATTGCAGGTGCCGCCTCGCCTCTGCTGCCTTTCAGTGACCTCGCGGTGACAGCCGGTGCCGTGATTCCGGGGCACATCGTCGGACGCTGGAAAGCCAATGAAGTCAAACAGGAACAACTGGCGCGTCTTTCCCGATCCGGTATTCAGCACGTCTCTGCGACGGAACTCGATGAACCTCAGTCAGAGCCGGAAACAGCCAGGCAAAACGTGGAGCAGCAAAGTCACTTTGAAGAAGATGTGTTCCGTCGCGATTTTGAGCAGCCGGAGAGTTTCCGGGAAACATCAGACAGCGTGAACCAATCAGCGGAATCACTTTTTAATGGGGACAACAGGTAAAGCCTGCAACGGAGTCAGTCGTTCGTGGGGTTCGTTGCAAAGCGGGTAACTGCTGGTTGAGGAAGACAGAATTTCAGCCAGTGTTGTATTCGCAAAAGCAGTTTCTGTTTCACGCAGGGCGTCGTCCAGCTTGCGGTGCAAAGGACATAAATTCGCGCCGTGACCTTTCAACCCGAGTGGACAGGTTTTAATCCGGCAAATCGGATCGACGGCATTCACCACTTCAAGCAGATTCAACTCTTCAGGTAACTTCACCAGCGAGATACCACCACCGATACCCCGCTGCGAATGAACCACATTCGACTGTCGCAAACTTTGCAGCACTTTGGAAAGATATGCCTGCGGGACCTTGGTGGCTTTCGCAATTTGTTCTGTTGTGCACGGGTTAGGGGACTGGTCTGCTAAATGGACAATTGCTCTAAGTGCATATTCAACAGTCTGGGAAAACATAAAAAAGTCCTTGAAAACGATAATTGGACATTGATGTCTATTATTGCGTCTGTTATTCTGCGTATCAAATTAATTCAGGATATTTTTTGAATATTCGAATCAGTTAATTATAGTCGCTCAATTGAATTAGGAACCAAAAATGAAACACATTGATGAAGAAAAACTGGAAACCGATCTGCCTTATCGATTTCAATATCTCACCGAATTTATCGGAGTCAATGAAGACGATTTACAGGCGATCCATTCAGCAGCCGGCGCCATCGCACCACTGGTTCCTGCGCTGGTTGATGCCGTTTATGACCAACTCTTCCGATATGATTGCACAAAACGCCATTTTGTGCCACGCCAACATGGTTATGAAGGCGAAATTCCTGAAAGCATTGAGACGCTCACCGTCGATCACGAAATGATTCAGTTTCGCAAACAGCATCTGGGGCGTTATCTGGAAACACTGGTCACAAAACCCTACGACGAAAAAATGGTGCAGTATCTGGACATGGTCGGCAAGATCCATACCCCCAAAGCCGGCAGTAAGGAATTGAATGTCCCGCTGGTTCAGATGAACGCGTTGATGGGATTTGTTTCGAACGCTTTAGTCAGCACGATTCTGGGCTTGAACCTGGATCGGGAAACCGAAGTCAAAACGTTAATCGCGTTCAACAAATTACTCTGGCTGCAGAACGATCTGATCACCCGCCATTATCAGGCGTAAATATTTTAGTTCATGTCGGGTTACAGCCGGAGATCGAGGCAGGCAAGGTTTCCGGCTGAATCCCGGCAATAGATGCGTCCTGCGCACAACACGGGGACCGTCCAGCATTGGTGGTCGAGCACTTTGAAGCGGGAAATTTCCTGGTACGAATCGGGAGAGGCCTGCGCGGTTACCAGCGTCCCTTCATCGGACAGAATAATCAGCTTGCCATTCGAGATCAGCAGCGACCCGCAACCAAAGCCGGCCTCGCGCCATTTGATCTTCCCGGTCTCCTGATTCAGGCACGTTAAACGGACGACGCGCCCCAGATTGGAATTGCCGTCCATTCCATAATAATGTTTTTGATAGAGCACACTGTTGTTGAAGTGATTTTTCAGATCCTGGTTCGTGTAACGAGCGGTTAATTTCTGATTTTCAAAATCGAGTAAGGCGCAGCCCTTGCGATAACCGGAAGAGATAAAGATCGTTTTCCCGTCGATGATCGGCGTGGTGGAATTCGTGTCGAACGGAGAAGGCCAGTCGAATGTCGCAACCTCTTTTCCATCGTCCTCGCGCGCCACGCTCAGGCAGTCGTTATTCAGTAATGCCAGATAGACGGTACCCTCGCTCTCAAAAGCAGCCGGCGTGCCGTACCCGGGCATGTGAGGCGTGGACTTCCAGAGTTCGTTCCCCGTTTTTTTGTCGAGCGCTACCAGACGTCCCGCTTCGATCAACAATTTCTCGCCTCGAATCAGCGGAGAACAGGTAAAACCCCATTCGGGAACTTTCATCTGATACACCTCCGGCAGGTTTTTTTGCCAGACGATGTTGCCGGTCTTGATTTCAAAACAGATCAATCTCCCGTCACGGCTGTTCGTGTAGAGAAATTCTCCGTCGATGGTCGGGGTCGCACCGGGGCCGCCCGCATTCAGATGATTGACTAACTGGGCCGGATAAGACTGTTTCCAGATCTCTTTCCCCGTCTCCGCCTCCAGGCAATATACGGTTTCGTTGCCTGCTGTGTGTCCCATGGTGTAGATACGACCGTTGGCGGATGCAATCGAACTGTAGCCTGTTCCTACTTCGCTGCGCCACAGAACTTGCGGAGGTTTGTCCGTCCAGTCGGCGCGCCAGTCGGTTTCCGGTGAAATGCCGTTGTAGTCCGGGCCCAGCCAGTGAGGCCAATAGCCGTCTTTGACCGGCTGCTGCTTGGGAGTCTCAGCAGAGACCGTCGGCGTTGTCTCACTACAGGTGGCAGCGAACAGGCCGGCAATCAACAACAGCAACAGAGTGACAGACTTCATGTGATTCTCCTTGATGGGTGTCACCCCTATTATGCACGCCCTCTGGTTATTGGGGAATGTCAACTTTGATTCGCAGGTCTCGCAACTGGTGCGGATCCACTTCAGAGGGAGCGCCGCTGAGCAGGTCGGCCGCTTTCTGTGTTTTGGGGAACGCGACGACATCGCGGATATTGTCATTCCCGCAAAGCAGCATCACCAGCCGGTCCAGTCCCAGGGCCGCTCCGGCGTGTGGTGGCGCACCGTAGCGCAACGCCTGCAACAGAAAGCCGAAGCGTTCTTCCGCTTCCTCTGCAGAGATACCCAACAGATCGAAGATCTGCTGTTGCACACGCTGATCGTGCACACGCACACTGCCGCTGGCTAATTCATAACCATTGATGACCAGGTCGTACGACTGTGCCCGAACTTTCGCAGGATCGCTTTCGAGAAACGGCAGGTCTTCTTCTACCGGCTGGCAGAACGGATGATGTTCGGCGTCCCAGCGTTTTTCTTCTTCGTTGTAGGACAGCAGAGGGAAGTTGAGCACCCAGCAGCATTTGAAATCTTTGGGGTCGTACAATTGCAGTTCTTTGCCCAGACGATTTCGCAGAGCAGACAAAGCCGCCGAAGTGACAGAACACTGGTCGGCAACAAAAAACAGCAGGTCGCCCACTTCAGCGCCCATGATGTCCATAATCTTCTGTTTGTCGGCATCGGAGAAAAACTTGGCGATCGGGGAATGCAGGCCTTCGTCGGTGACTTTGAAGAACGCCAGTCCTTTGGCACCGAAGTCACCCACAAATTCTGTGAGGCCGTCGATGTCTTTACGACTGTAGCGGTCGGCGGCACCTTTCGCATTCAGTCCCCGCACGCGTCCGCCCGATTCGATGGTTTTCTTGAAGACCGCGAAATCACAGCTGGCGGCAATCTCGCCGATGTCTATCAGCTCCAGACCGAAGCGTAAATCGGGTTTATCCGAACCGTATTTTTCCATCACATCATGATAATCATAACGCGGGAGCGGCAGGGCAACCTGTTCGTTCCGCAGGTCTTTCAGTAATGTTTCGATTAAGCCGTCGACGACAGTCAGAATGTCTTCCTGATCGACAAACGCCATTTCCAGGTCGATTTGCGTGAATTCCGGCTGGCGGTCGGCCCGCAGATCTTCATCCCGAAAGCAGCGGGCAATCTGGAAGTAGCGATCATAGCCGGAGATCATCAGGATCTGTTTGTAGATCTGTGGCGATTGAGGCAGCGCGTAAAAACAGGCTTCATGCACGCGACTGGGAACCAGATAATCGCGGGCGCCTTCGGGAGTGCTGCGACCCAGAATGGGGGTTTCAATTTCCAGAAACTGAAGTTGATCAAAATAATCGCGGGTCAATTTGGCCAAACGATGTCTTAACTTCAGCGCTTCCTGCAGACGTTCGCTGCGCAGATCGATAAAACGATAGGTCAAACGCAGTTCTTCGTTCGGCAGTTCGCTGGTTCCCGGTTCGAATGGAGGCGTTTTGCTTTTATTGAGAACTTTCAACTGATGGGCGCGGATCTCAATTTTTCCGGTCGCCAGCTTTTCATTTTCACGATCTTCCCGCAGGACCACTTCTCCTGTCACCTGGATCACGTCTTCCGCACGCAGCGAGCGTGACAGTTCGTGCATGGTGGTATCACGGTCGGGGTTGAATACGATTTGCGTAACGCCGTAGCGGTCTCTCAGGTCAATGAAAGCCAGACCTCCATGATCGCGGCCTCGGATCACCCAGCCTGCCAGAGTGACGGTTTGCCCAACATGGTCTGTTCTCAATTCGCCACAGGTATGTGTTCGTAACACCGTAATAAGTCCTTGGTTGAAAAGCTGCTTTTCTGAAATAATTTTCGTGTCTGAAGATCGCTTGAGGCCCGCAGAATGATCGGAGGAACGCTTCGAATTCCGCAGCGATCTCGGGAGCAATCGTCGCCGGTAGATCCTGACTTTCCGGCTTGAATTTTATTCATGCTGAAAGGCCGGGGGCCGCGATCAGCACCTCAGTTGATAATCAATGGTGCTGATCTTATTAGAGCGGGCGACTGCTCGCAATGAACAGGAACGCGTACAGCCCGTTCTCGCGCATTATGTGTTCCATTCTGCCCGATTATACAGACGGGAAGGCGGCCGGGGGATCTGAAAAGTGGTTGCATGTTCAGCTAATTGCGGCGACGCAAGCGACGAAACAGACCGCGTCGTTTGCCCTCCGGGCAGGTATTGCATTCATTACTGACGGCAGCTTCGGTGGCCAGGATCGGTTTAAGGGCGTCGCTCTGTTCCTCATAAGGAGCAGCGGCGACCTTCTTTTGCGGCGCGACCGGTTTTTTTGGTGCGGCTGAGACTTTATCCGTCTCAGGTTGCTGCACCGGTTTTTTCTGAGCGACATTATTTTTCGTGACGTTCAAAAACTGCTGATACGCGTCAGCGACTTTGCCCTGTTGTGTATTGCCTGAGTGAATGTAAATTCCATATTTCAGATTCAGCGTTTCACCCGCTTTGAGGTGTTTCGGGTCGGCAGGCTGTTGCTTGTTTGTGTAGGAATGATCGCCGAACGGGCTGATGGTAAACAGACCGTAATTACGCACATGATAGCGGGACTTCTTATAGTTTTGCGGAGAGTCCATCAGCGCCACTCCATAAGTTTTACCGTTCAAGGGGCCGTAGTAGTCAATCCATTCGGTGGGCTTACCCCAGGTGTCTTTGGTCCCTTTAACGCCTTTATTGTCTTCGACGGTGCCTTCTTCTTTTTCTCGCATCCCGTTCGGCAGACGAATTCCAAACAAACCTTCTTTGGTGTCTTCAAAGACAACCGGTTTTGCACCGGCGGTAAAGGTGATGTCGTACGTCAACAGGCGATTGGCGTAAATGGAAATCACCGTGTTTTCTGTCACGATCGGTTTATGATCCGCCCCCAGCCATTCGTTGGTGACTTGCATCACAGCCGGATCGCCGGACGCCTTGATAATTTTCACGCTCGAGTTTTTAATCTTCCCTTTTTCTGCCCAGAAATCGACTTCGTTGACTTCATCGACGGCGACCCAGATCCCTTTATGATGCGGGTGATCTTCCGGATCGGACAGCGAACGGGTGATGCTGGTTCCGTCAGCGGCGCGTACGGGAGAGAAAAACGGTTTGGGAAGATCGCCTCCCGTATGGTAGGTCGTGAAAGGTTTTCCATCGATGGAAACATTAACTTTCGTTCCCTGCTGTGTGATTTGAACGGAGGCATCGCTGGCAACGGCTACGCTAGACAGGCCGACAAACAGGCAGATTATGCTGAATACGATTTTCACAGTGAAAATTCCTCAAATGACATTCGATCGTGGATGGTTTGTAATTAACAATCAGTTATTGTGTGCTGAACAGCCTCTCTGCGCCAAGTCGCACAGGCAATTTCACGGACTTTTTCTCGAACTGAACCGAAACTCTGTTTGCGAAGAGGGCTTTTGTTCTGTTATCCTAAACAGCCTGGATTAAAGGTTTTTTGTTGGCCACCACAGCGAAGATTAAATAAACGAAACAATGAATAAACGACGACGGTTAAATACCACTTCATCACTGAAATCTTACCCTGAAAAAGTAACCTCTTTTCGCAGCCACTCTGCGCGAGAAAAAGAGCCTGACTGGGAAATTGCGATTTCAGGTGATCTGGGTGATAAAGAATCAGATCTCGTCTCGCGCCTGGTTGATTTGCCGCGCGGCACCCGCGGTACGATCTATTTTGATTCGCCCGGTGGCTCCGTCTATTCCGGGCTCACTCTGGCCAGTTTAATCCGGCTGCGTAAATTAAATGTGGCCGGAGTCGCATTGGGTGAATGTTCTTCCGCTGCGATTCTCCCCTTTGCCGCCTGCAAACATCGTTTTGTCACTTGTTATACGACGCTGCTGTTCCACCCGGTTCGCTGGCAAAGTGAAGACGATGTGCGCTTCGAAGAAGCCGCCGAATGGGCGCGACACTTTAAGATCATGGAAACCGATTTCGATCGGCTGCAGGCAGAATTGTTCGGCTGCGAACAGAGTTTGCTCGACAAATGGACGCGGCCCGGCCGGTTCGTTTCCGGACCGGAACTCGTCGACGCCGGTCTGGCGCAATTAATCGATCCCTTCGCAGCCGAAGACCAATGGAAGACCATCGAAGCAAGATAGCGGGCAGGGGCTGTGATAGTTTCCCTTTTTTTAAAAAGTGCTTCATTTTCCTGAATCGTTACGGTTCCATTTGCGGTCTTACTGATACGGGGCAGCATGATCATACTGCTTCGGCCCCGGTTTCTTGTGCAACCCCATTTAACTGGAAAGGTTTTTCAATGAACTATTTACCACAGATCTGTTCGACTCTGTTTGCGGTGACATTGGTGTTAAACGGAGCGGCATTGCTGAAAGCAGACGAAGAAAAATCAAAGCCGGTCACTGTTCCCAAAATTCTGAAAGTCACCCATCAGATACAGACCTCGTTTCCGCCGAATCTGGTGGTTCAGGTTCTCGGAGAAGTTCCGACCGGCGGTTATACCGACGCCAAGCTGGAGAGAGCCGTTTATGTCATGCCGCCAAAAGACGGGATTCAGGACTATTTTCTGAAAGCCGCTCCGCCAACAGGACTGGCGATCACCGTGATTTCTCAAGTCAATGCCTCAGACACTTGGAAGAAGTTTCCATCCTGGGTCAAAGGCATTCGCGTGCATGGCATTGATGACGGGATTGTTGTTGTCAAATTTGATCCGGAACCGGTCCGTCGCCGATTTGCGGGAACATCTAATGCCGGCTCCTTTGAACAGGCATTAGCGGCTGCAGTGGCCAAGCTGAATAATGCAGTCTCAGAAGGGAAAGTTGCGGATGCGACCGCCACCTGGAAGATCATCAAAACCTCGGGTCAGGTCGGCGGCATTGCCGGTCTGAATCAGATCAGCGTGACGATTGTCGCAGAACGACAGCCGCCCTGGCCGCAAAAAGCAGAGACCAGCGAGCCGAAGAAAAAGAAATAAACTCAGGAAACAACTTAGCTTTTCGGTGCGATCACGCCGGTTTCGGGGCTCGAAGCAGTCGCATACAACTTCTTCGGAATCCGGCCGGCGAGATAAGCGTCGCGTCCGGCTTCGATTGCGTTTTTCATCGCCCGCGCCATCCGCACCGGGTCTTTTGCGCCAGCAATGCCGGTGTTGAGCAGTACGCCGTCGCAGCCCAGTTCCATCGCGATGGTCACATCGCTGGCGGTTCCCACGCCGGCATCGACGATGACGGGATAATCGGGATCGTTTTCTTTCAGGTACTCCAGACAGATGCGAATGTTATTCGGGTTCAGAATGCCCTGACCACTGCCAATCGGACTGCCTGCGGGCATCACCGATGTCGCGCCGGCTTCTTTCAGACGTTTCGCGGTGATCGGATCATCGGTCGAGTAACAGAGCACGGAAAAGCCTTCGTCCACCAGTTGCTTTGTCGCTTCCAGTGTCGCGATCGGATCGGGGAGCAATGTTTTCGTGTCGCCGAGCACTTCAATCTTCACCCAGTCGGCGCCCGGATTTTCCAGACCCCGCAATATTTCGCGGCCCATGCGCGCCACGCGAACGGCGTCTTCTGCGGAAAAACAGCCGGCGGTGTTTGGCAGAATGGTGTATTTATCCAGATCGATGAAGTCGAGGATATTGCGGCCGTCCGAATCAATCAGACGCTCGCGGCGTACGGCGACGGTAATCACGTCGGCGCCACTGACTTCCAGGCTTTCCTGCATCAGTTCGTAAGTCGCATACTTTCCCGTTCCCACAATCAGGCGTGAGTTGAGATGATGCGTTCCCAGGATCAGTGAGGATTCTGTGCTGCCGATCGTTACCATAATGCTTACCCACCGCCTACCAGCGTTACAATTTCCAGACGATCCCCCTCCTGCAGTGTACAGGAGGCGTGTTCCTCGCGTGGAATTAAAATCAAATTTCGTTCAACTGCCAGATACTTTGGCTGCAGACCCAGTTGCGCCAGAAGTCCGGCGACTGTGAAATCTTCGGGGACCTGCTGGTCTTCACCGTTCACCTGAATTTGCACCAATAAAGCTCCTTCTGAAGAGTTCTGTCTCTGGCTTTATCAACGGCAGAGAGAACGCATCAAAATAGACACATTTCACCGCGGTCTCGAAAATTGTTTGCAAAAAACGAGTTTAGAAGTGATACTGCCGATCGTCAAGCAATGGCTAAAATAACAAAACACAATTGCAGCAGGAAAAACCTCGCACTTTCTGAATCAGGGACACCAGCCGCCTTTCTTAGGTTCCGGAAACAGATTTCATTGTTTCTTTACAAGTCTTTAATATGCTTCTATATAACTAATGGAGTGTCATTTTTGAATTTTGGGGTGATCGAGATCACGGGAGTGCGACAACGGAGCACGTAAACAACACCCCCAGCCCTCAATTCCAAGCTTGACAAAGCACTAAGTCAGGAACAGAAGGTCAGGAACAGAAGTTTGTCAAAGGAATCAGGATTTTTCACCGAGGACCAGAGACGATGTCGTGCATGCGTTTACCCCAGTTCGTTTTTTTTATGACAGGTTTAGCTATCGTGTCACTGACCTCCACGCTTTCTGCTGTCGAAATCATTGGCCATCGCGGCGCTTCGTATGATGCGCCCGAAAATACGCTGGCCTCGATCAATCTGGCCTGGCAGCGCAATGCGGACGCGGTCGAGATCGATATTTACCTTTCGAAAGATGGACACATCGTTGCCTATCATGACAAAACCACCAAACGAATTGGCGGCCGCAATCGGGCTGTGAAAGAACAGACTTTTGCCGAGTTGCAGACTCTGGATGTGGGCGCCTGGAAAAATGCGAAATACAAAGCCGAACGCATTCCCACGCTGACTCAGATTCTGCAGACCATTCCGGAACAGAAACGGCTGTTTATTGAAATCAAATGTGGCCCCGAAGTACTGCCGCAACTGAAAACAGAACTGGCGGCTTCCGGTAAAACCTCCGCCCAGACGGCCATCATCGGTTTTGATTATGAAACCATGCAGCAGGCCAAACAGTTAATGCCCGAACTGAAAGTCATCTGGGTCTTCAAGGTCAACCAGAATAAAATTACACGCAAATGGGAACACAACGCGGGTTACTATATTCAAAAAGCCAAAGCGGCCAACCTGGATGGTCTGGATCTCGGCTATAATCAATTCGTCACCAAAGCGTTTGTCGAACAGGCCAGAGCAGCCGGTCTGCCCGTGTATGTCTGGACGGTCAATAAGGTGGCAGACGCGAAAAAACTGGCTGAAATCGGTGTCGCCGGCATTACGACAGATCGGCCCGGTTTGCTGAATTCCGCTTTGAAACAGGAAAAATAGCGGCCTTTCCCGTATTCCTCAATCAGTCTCGTCTTGATTTAAGGCCGGCTTTGTTCGAAAATGGACTACAGTCGCCTTTTCAGACGAACTTTTTTTAGAGGTACAGGCCAAATGTCATCACGTTTGATTTTGATTGCGGGATGCGCTCTCATTGCGGTATCGATTTTTCATTCCGAAACATCGGCCGCAGAAGAAAAAGAAACAGCCAAACTTCCTCAACAGGCAATCGAATACATTCTCGACCTGGAGAGTGACGATTTTCAAAAGCGTGAAAAAGCCACCCGTGCCTTGCCCGCGTACGGTCAGCCAGTGATTGAACCACTGCTGAAAGTCACGCGCGGCGACAGTCTGGAAGCCGCCGTCCGTGCGATACTCGTCATCGAAGCCATTTATATCCAAGGCAAAGAAAACTCCATTTCTGACGCGGAAGATGCACTCGACCTGTTAACCCATGCCGCAAACCCTTCCGTTGCCATCCGGGCAGAAGAAGCCATCGATCGACATACCGACATTCGGGAGAAACGGGCCGTTCGCGAAATCAGAAAAAGGGGCGGGATAGTGAAATTGTGGACGGCAGAAGAGATTGCAAGAGCACAACTGGGAAACAGAGCCCAGCCAGGACAGGTACGCTATATTGCCCTGGGTTCAAAGTGGAACGCGAACGATCAGGAACAGGGGCTGCGCTTTATCAAACGCGTTGGTCATTTCGAGGTCCTGTATATGATCAAAGGACATCGCTTACCAGATCTGGCTCAAGAAGACCTGATGAAAGCGCTGCCCGCCACCCGTTTTCAAACGCGGGAGAGTGATGCCATGCTCGGCATTTCCGGTGGCAGTGGAACCGATCAAGGGGGATGTACTGTCGGTGATGTGTCTGAGGGACTGGCGGCCCAGAAAGCGGGCATTCAAACAAATGATTTCATTATCGAATTCGAGGGCGAAAAAGTCGAGAATTTTGAATCGCTGGTAAAACTGATTGGCAAAAAAATAGCCGGCGATACCGTCGAGGTCGAACTGATTCGAAACGGGGTGCCGCTGACGTTAAAGGTCACACTCAGCAGTTGGCTGGATAAATAAACGCCACAACGCTCAATCGTGCAGCTTTCGCAGCAGTTCCAGCGCCGTCTGGCGAATCTGTGTTTCGGCATCAATTTCCAGATAACTGCTGCGGGCGGGCCAGGTTTCATATCCGCCTAAAGCATGCTGCTCCGGTGTCGGCAGATAGCCGCTGGAGCCGTTGGCCAGCTCCATCGAAAAGGTCGCAGCAAATGGACTTTTTGCTTTAATCGCCAGACCGGTTTCCGTAAACACTTCGCAAGGCAGCCCGACAATTCCCAGGTCACCAATCCGAATCGCCTGGATTTTAATCGACTCGGTTTGGGGATACCTGCTGAGTTCCACCGCTTCGTTCGCGTAAATTTTTGACCAGCCATGCACGGTCTTCTGCTTTGGGTTCGCTAATATCGCCTGTGCCCATGCCAGCCGTTCTGCATCTGGTCGGCGGATACCCAGCTCGATTTCCCGTTCCACCATCGCCAGCTTCAAATTGTTCTTGTGATCAATTTTGTCAATGACTTTCAACGTCTGTTCGGCAAACTGTGTTCCCGATTCTTCAATCCATTCAAAGGGCGCATACTTATTTTGATTCTGTTTCATGACCCCGCCGACGTTGCCGCTCGTTCCGTTCGACAGCATGCCCACGAAGGGAGGATACGTTTTATTCTGCGAGAGTTTTTCGGAGAGATGTTTTGCATAAGCACCGAAATAGTCGGCACTGATCTGCCCTTTCTGATAACCGCCACAATAGTGAATGCTCATGTTGCCTAAAATCGCCAGCGGTGCGCCGTCGGCATGTTGTACCGAAAGAATCGAACACTGCGGATCAATGGGAGCCGCCGGTTGAATGATCTGCTGGCTGCGACCGGAAACCGATTTGATCTGCTCGCCGGCAACGCCAAACGGATTCAATGAGACGCTCCCTTTCTCCGCCAGAAACCGCCGACAGGCAGCATATTTACCCGCATCGAACGAGCCCCAGCCGAGACGCGCCGGTTTCAGATTCTTTTCTGCCTGTATGATGGCTGACGCCATCTGTTGTACCAGCGTGTTGTAATATTCATCATCGAGTTTGCTAACACGACCATAGGGAACGCGGGGTGCAGCGTGGGTGTGCGTGCTGGTCATCAGGATTCGATTCACAGGCAAACCGGTCTTCTGGAACACGATTTCCTTCACCCTGTCAAAATAGCTGCGCTCCACCATGCACAGATCATTCACACAGATCGCGATGCGCGTCTTGCCGTCATCGAGCACCAGTGCGCGAGAAAAAATCCGGTCGTGAATCCCGGTCACCGGCCCATTTTTGGAAATCACCCCATCCAGCGAGACCCCGACCGGCGGCGTAATATCTACGGCTGCAGCGCCAGCCCGCAGACCGGATTCCGCAGCTTCGGCGTCGACGTTTGATAGTTGTTGAATCAGACAACAGACCGGCAGGAGCAGCAGGCAGACAATTCGCGATGGCATGGGAGACCTCTTGAACAAAACGTCGGCTGAATGAAAAACGTGCCTTCCAGCATAACCCATCAATCAGCAGGATTTCCAGACACAACAGAAAATTTAAACCAGGATTCATCACTGAAACAAACGACAACTCAACTGCGCAGCAAATAAAAATCAAGCTGGCGTGTGCCACTGTCGGCTGGCCCGACACTGTTTCAATCTGCGTTTCAATTTCTTATAAAATGACGAGTGCCAGTGACAGTCAATCCAGTTTCTGCTGTTCCGCATTGGCACGTTCATTGAGCCACTGGGCCATTTCATTCGAAACCAGAAATGCCATCGCGCCGCCGCGGGTATCATTGCCGAGAATCGCCATGCGGTCAAAATAACCGCGCACGCTGGTCTGTTTCCCCGTTCCCGTGCAGACATCGACGAGCGTGCCATCAAAGGCCACGCGGGTTTTGATCGCGTTCCAGGCGCGTTCAATAATCGGCGCGTATTGTTTTTCATCGAGCCAGCCTTCACGGATACCGCGAATCATCGCAAACGTAATCATGCAGGTGCAGGTCATCTCACGATAACTTTCCGGGTGATCAATCACTTGATGCCACATCCCTGTCGGGTCCTGATGCTGGCTCAACGCTTCCAGATGTTGACGGTGACCGTCGATGAACTGTTGTCGCAAGGGAGAATTCAGAGGCAGCTCGGACAGGACCAGCGCCAGCCCCAGCGCGGGGAAACCATTGCCGCGTCCCCAGGCCGCATCGCTTAATGGTGAATTACGATAGACGCCATCCGGTCGCTGATCCAGTTTCTGAATGAACCGCCAGTGACGCAAAGCCATTTCGTAGTAACGGGGGTCGCCCGTCAAGCGACCGACGGCTGCGAGAATCGGGCACGACATGAAAACGGCGTCACTCATTTCGACATGATGGGGCATCGATTCCCGGAAATTTCCCTGCTCGTCAAATCCCAGATCGGCGGCCCGCTTCGCGAGCTCGATGTACTGCTGATTTCCGGTCGCTTTCGCCAGTTCGGAAAACAGTAAATGCCCGGCGATCACACTGCCGCCCCCACTGTCGCTGAGCGGGTCTGGGGTTTTCGCAAGATAGTTCTGCGTAATTTTTTCCACATGAGGCAGTCGGCTGTGGTCCCCCGTCAGTTCTCCCAGTCGAATCTGGCTGATGAGTGAAACCACAGGCAGGTAAGATAAGCGCCCCAGTTCGTTGCCATACACTTTCGAAAGTTGAGTGGCGACTTGAATCGGCGTGCGCTGCAAACGACGCATCATCTCCAGCCGGGCAGGAGAAGGGCCGTGAAACGAACTTTGTTCGATGGCTGCCAGCAGTGCGGGTAGAAAAGAGGGGGTCTTTTCTTTCGTCACTTCCAGTGCCAGCGCCGGCAGGCGACCAATCTGCGCGGGAGCTTTATACGCCAGGCTGGAAACCAGTTCCCAGCCGAAGACCGGACGAATTTGCGGCTGCAGTTGTTTGCCCAGCAAACGCGTCGAGGAAAGCGCATCGACGGGGATGATCCACTGAAACTGATCGCCCTCCCGCACATCGACGACTAAATCGGGAGCATGCATGCCAATCCAGCGCCACAAATATTCTGCTTCGGGATTCGTCGGGCTGTGGTAAGCGGGCCCCATTGGCGGATAGCCGCGCGTCGGATTACCGTGTGACGCGTTCTTCGGCCCCTGTTGCAAAACCCAGCCATCCGGGTTCGCGATCGGAACGGCAGAGAGCGAGAATTTTTCCCGTAACGGCTCTGCTTCTGGTGAACCATAAAACCAGTTGACGGCGTTGATGACCGCAGCGGCCGATGCCTCTGATCCGTCGAGACCGCCAATCAGTAGAATGCGAATTTTTCCGGTGTGGAAGTTGAGGTCCTCTTTGGAATAGACACAGGGGATCGGTGTCTCTTTACGGGTCACGCCGATGGCCGAATGCAGGAGTGCCGATTGTTTTCGCAACGGCTGCAGTCGTTTTTGAACCGCCGATTTGAAATCAACGGTCTCAACCGGCTTGTCGGCTTCCAGGGGAGCCGCAGAAAGCGTGTTGAGCAAAATGGGATTCAACAAAAAAAGAGTCAGACAGGAAATCAGCAGATGAAATTTCATGGAAGGCAGGATCCAGGCAGGGAAATAAAGGCGCAAGATAATTAAGCAGTGTTCAATGGTCACAGGCCCATTGTAAAACCGCTTCTGACCAAATGCCAGCAGAGAATGATTCAAAATATTCAGAACTTGACCCACGTCGATCTGGTGGGCACGAATGCGTTTCGTGCCGAGCGCAGCGCGCAGAATGTGTTAAGAAAACAGATGTATTGATCCTCACGCCATGAGACCCAATCGTAGGGGTGGGTCTATGTGCCCACCCGCCTGGCGGCATTCGATTTCGTATCGCGATTTCAAAGGCACCAGTGAAACCGTTTCGTACATCATTACACAAACCATATCGATAACGCGGGCAACCACACAGGGTTGCCCCTACAATTTCAACTTATGGATCAACTCGCACGTGCAAGCGTGTCGTTGCTCGAACACCATCGTCGCGGCTGCGTTCCACTTTCACCAGATAATCGCCCGGTTTCTGGTAAGTGTGTTCGGTGATCGCGTAACCGTTTTCATCGAGCGGTTTCACATTTCCGTCCGATTTCACGCTGACGGTCGGACTTCCATCACCGAAGTTCCAGACTTCGTTGCCGCTGGTGTTTCCAAACGTACGGACTTTAAATGTAATCGGTTCGCCGACTCTGTTTTTGAGCGAAGGCCAGTACGAAGCGTGGATGCGTGGCACATACTCTTCCAGGTTTTTCGGATCGAGTACGTGGACGTCGGCAAAATCGTAATCGACGTTGCCTGCTTTGTCGGTGACTTTCAGGATTTCACTATAGGCGCCCGGTTTGTTGTAAGTTCGTTTGACTTCCGCACCGGTTGCCGTCGTGCCATCGGTAAAGGTCCATTCATAACTCTGAATGCTGTTGTCGACGCTGTAAGATTGAGTTCCTTTCAGAACCGTGGAATCACCGGCTGTGAGAAAATGTTTGCGGCGGGTGTTGGCGACCAGGGGGGGATGATACTGATTGCGGTACGCTTCCCAGAGAAAGGCGTAACCGGCTTCAGTGCCCCATTTGCCCGAAGGCTGGCGGCTCTTGATTTCGAAATGCAGATGCGACCACCCGCCACTGGCCCCTTTCTTCCCAAGGGTGCCGATCTCTTCACCCTGTTTAATCAATCGGCCTGGGAGAATGCGGTCGTTGATTTTGTCGAGGTGACTATATCGGTAATACCAGCCTCGCGCATCGAGTAAGTAAACGACATCATACCGCTGCGCGACCGGCGTATCTTTACGGTGTGCATCCAGAACATCATCGCCCGACGAAACCACGATGGCATCGGTAGCCGCGATCACTTTCGTCAGTTTCTCCGCGCCGCCGATATCGAGGCCGCTGTGATAATAAATTTTGGGAAGAATTTTCGTGCCGCCGTCAACAGGCTCATTATCATACCAGGTGCGTGTCGCGAACCAGCGTTGCTCTACGGGATAAATAAAGGAGCCGGGTTTGATCAGCGGCGAGTCGGCGGGCCAGAATCGCAGGCGGGCATCCTTATCCAGCCCCCAGAAGGCGGGCGTACCGTTCGAGTTGTAACCTTTGGTAATCGAACAGTCGATCTGCACACGGCCGATTTTTTGTGGCAGATTATACATGCCCGATTCCAGTTTCACCGTTTCGCTATCGACTTCAACGGTGACGATGGCACTGCGTACCGCCTGCCGGACCGGGTCGCGGGTCTCTTGCAGGTCCCGCAGTTTGACTTTGACCTGTGCGCCGTTATGAAGTGTCACAGTGGTTTCTTCGCCGACGTTTAAATCGACGACGCGCACGATGGGCTGTAAGGCCGGTTGTTCTTCAGATCCAAGAACAGGCTGATTGATGTTCGAGCCGCAGAGCAAAGTGAGAAAAATGATACAGCACACAAAACGCAGGGGGGAGATTTTCATGGCAGGGCTCTCTTTGAATCAGCAGGCAGGATATCAGGATGTAGAACGTTTCTGGTCGGCGATCAGGCCGGCAACGAAGCCCGCTTTGAAGCCGGCATTAATATTCACGACAGTCACGTTGGCAGCACAACTGTTTAACATGCCTAGCAGCGCCGCCATGCCGCCCAGGCTCGCGCCGTAACCGACGCTGGTGGGAACTGCAATCACCGGGCAGGAGACCCAGCCTCCCACGACGGAAGGCAGTGCCCCTTCCATACCGGCGGCGACCACAATCGCGGAGACATTCTGGATGCGAGGCAGCTGTTCCTGCAGGCGATGCGGGCCTGCCACGCCGACATCAATGATGAAGTCGGGTTGGTAACCCATCCAGATCAGAGTTTCGATGGCTTCTTCAGCGACAGGACGATCACTGGTGCCTGCGGTCAGAACGGCGATTTCGCCGGCGATGAGTTCTTCGTCAATAGCGGCGTCTTTTTCCGGAATACGCACCGTACGCGCACTCTGATTGTAAATCGCCTGCGGAAATTGTTTGAGGACCGTTTCTGCCTGATCTTCCGAAATCCGGGTGCCCAGACAACGTTCTCCCGAATCCAGCAGTAACGTAAATATTTCCACCAGTGAGGCAGCCGTTTTTCCTTCGCAGTAAATCACCTCGGGATAACCGCAGCGCGAACGACGATCGAGGTCAATGTTCGCCGAGTGCAGCATCGCCGATTTGTGATGTTGCTGGTTTGTGAAATGCGAGACCGCCTGTTCCACAGAAAGCGCCCCTTGACGTACCTGCTCAAAGAGTTGAGAGAGTTGGTCATCAGACATCAGGACACCTTCAATTTACTTAATATCAACGAACAGCAGGATGGCGTACAAGCTGCCATCCTGCGAAAACGGTTATTGTGCTCATGCACAACTTTTACGGATTAATGACAAAGGGATTCGTGAAAATTATTCATCCGTTTTGCTTAAACTGGCGAGCACGCTGAAATCTTCGAGCGTGGTCGTATCGCCGACACTTTCCCGGCCGGCAGCGATGTCGCGCAACAGACGTCGCATGATTTTACCACTGCGTGTTTTGGGCAGCGCGGCGGCGAACCGGATCTGATCGGGAGTCGCGACGACACCGATCTGGGTTCGCACATGCTGTTTGAGTTCTGCCTTGAGTTCATCGGTTCCATCATCGGTGGTCAATGAGACAAAACAGCAGATGCCTTCCCCTTTGAGTTCGTGCGGGTAACCGACCACAGCGGCTTCAGCCACTTTGGGATGTGAAACCAGTGCGCTTTCCACTTCCATTGTGCTGAGACGGTGACCGGAAACGTTAATCACATCATCGATACGACCCATGATCCAGTAGTAGCCGTCCTGATCACGGCGGGCACTGTCGCCGGCCAGATAACAACCGGCAATCGTACTGAAGTAAACTTCTTTGAAACGCTCATGGTCGCCGTACAACGTTCGCAGCATGTGAGGCCACGGCTGTCGCATCACCAGCAAACCGCCCTGATTATCGCCCAGACTTTCCCCCTCGGCGTTCACAATGTCAGGCACCACGCCGGGCAGGGGAGTCGTACAACTGCCGGGCTTGGTTGCGGTCACGCCGGGCAGCGGGCTCATCATAATGCCCCCGGTTTCCGTCTGCCACCACGTATCGACAATCGGGCAGCGTTCCTGTCCGATGACCGTGTGATACCACATCCAGGCTTCCGGATTGATCGGCTCGCCTACGGTTCCCAGCAGACGCAGGCTGGAGAGATCGTATTTGTTCGGCCATTCATCGCCCCATTTGATAAACGCACGAATCGCGGTCGGAGCGGTGTAGAAAATGTTGACCTGATATTTTTCAATGATCTCCCAGAAACGACCCTCATCGGGCCAGTTCGGAGCCCCTTCATACATCACGGTGGTCGCACCGTTGGCGAGGGGGCCGTAGACGATATAACTGTGTCCGGTGATCCAGCCGATGTCGGCGGTACACCAGTAGGTATCGTCTTCTTTGAGATCGAAGACCCATTGGGAAGTCATCATCGTGCCCAGCAGATAACCGGCGGTCGAGTGTTGCACGCCCTTGGGTTTGCCGGTACTTCCGGAAGTATAAAGAATGAACAGCGGGTGTTCGCTATCGAGTTCGACGGGATCACATTCGGCGGAAACGCCATCCATCAGATCGTGCCACCAGTAATCACGGTCGGGCACCATGTCGACTTCGCAACCGGTGCGACGGTAGACGACGACCTTTTCCACACTGGGCGATTTTTCCAGACTGTGATCGACGGCTTCCTTCAGCGGAATATTCTTGCCACGGCGCCAGCCACCGTCGGAGGTAATGACCAGTTTGGCCTGGGCATCGTTGTTGCGGTCGGCGATGGCGTCGGCACTGAATCCACCAAAGATGATGGAGTGCGTCGCCCCGATGCGCGAGCAGGCGAGCATGGCAATCGCCAGTTCCGGTACCATCGGCATGTAGAGTGTCACGCGATCTCCGGTTTCGATGCCCAGTTTTTTCAGGCAGTTCGCAAACTTGCAGACTTCGCGATGCAGATCCTGATAACGCAGCACGCGCGTGTCGCCGGGCTCGCCTTCCCAGATGATGGCGGCTTTGTTTTTGCGCCAGCTATCCAGGTGACGGTCGATGCAGTTGACCGAAGCGTTAATTTTGCCGCCCGTGAACCATTTTGTTTCGGGCATTTCTCCTTCCAGCACATTCTCGTAGGGTTGAGCCCATTCCAGCCCTTGGGCCAGATCGTCCCAGAAACCGACCGGATCTTCCTTTGCCCGATTCCACATCTCCTGATATTGCTCTTTGCTGGAAATATTGGCCTGTTCCACGAACTCGGCTGGCGGCGGAAATGAGCGAGTTTCCTGAAGAACACTTTCAATGTTTTCGTTAGCCTGGTCACTCATCGTTGTCATTCCCCTTTAGTTTTATTTGGCGAGCGAAATAAGAACCGAAAAATGTGGATCAACGACCTGATCGCTCAGGCGCGAAGATTCGATTCTCTCCCTGTTTCTTTCTGTTGAGTTATTAAACAATGCTAAGTTAGCGATTTTAGGGCACTATTTTTTCGAAGTCAACAAACGGACGAACAGACCCTGACGGAACCCGTAAGACACGTGTATTCAACTTATCTAAGCGTCACAAGGCGGAAAATCAAGCAGAACGGGGTACGCAAGTCACTTTAAATCGCGGGAAAGTAAGTTCCGTTCCCGAATTCTTCGCGAATCGGTCTGTTTTCTCGCTTTCCACAGCGCATTCAGGCGTGAACACTTGAACGAGCCCGGTTTGTGAGTTGAAGTGTGCGCGGGGTCAACTCGGACTCGATTCCATCAGAGCCCGCGCCCGGTGATACGCGTCTTTCATCTCCGGAGAGTCCTCGGTATGTGCGCCTCGAAAGACCAGCAGCAACCCCAGCCGCGGATGGTCGCTGATATTCGGTGCGCTGAAGTGAATCGTCTGGCAGTGATGAATCAGAATATCGCCTTGCTTTAACAGCGCGGCTGACGCGCTCTCTTCATCGACCGCTTCCGCCAGTCCGAACGAATTCCCTTTCACGCCGGACGGCGTATGCTCCCGCAAACCGCGCAGATGAGAACCACTCAGATAATGTACGGGACCATTTTCCGGGGTGACATCATCCATGGCGACCCACACGGTTAATACATCGGGGGGTTCCTGGCAGAAATACGCGTTGTCCTGATGCGGGGGAACTCCCGAGCCCACCTTGGCCGGTTTATTGAAAGTTTCCACCCCCAGACAGAGGGGCGTGCCATTCACCAGTTCGGCGATGAGCGTCTGTAACCGTTCGTCCTGATGAAGCTCTGCGAAGAAGGGGTCGTGGGTGTGCATCCGCCAGCAGTTGCGAATCGCCTGACCATCGGCTTCATACACCACATCACTTTCGGGCAGGCCGGGAACCACTTCCCGATTGTAGCGTTCCAGAGCGGCTCTGATTTGCGCAAGTTTTTCGGATGAATAGAATTTCGGTAGATGCACAAAGCCCTGTTCTCGGTATTCCCGAACGACGTCTTCCTGTTTCATGGCAGCCCCTTTTCACTTCTTTGAGTGGAATTTGACAGGCGCTGGTTTTATGCCCGCCTGTTAAGCGATTGCTAACGGCAGAGATTTTCCTCTCTTCTCCACAAGATCTCAAGTCGATTCGCATATTTTTCTGATCCCGGGAAATCCAGTTTCTGTTTTTTCATCGTTTTGATTGACTGACGAATGAGGCTCAGATCGAGCAATGACAATCGCCGGATCTTCACAAAGGGG
>NZ_CALFPF010000796.1 GCF_937919775.1 uncultured Gimesia sp. | reverse complement strand
TAACTACAACGACACGCATCGCACGTTTCCTTACGGTCATATGGAAGTTCAGCCGGGAAATTACAGTTCGACCGCGCCGTATCTCACCTACCATTGGCGTGATACCTGGGCGCATCAGATTTTGCCGTTTGTAGATCAGGCGACCCTTTATCAGAAATATACGGAAGATCCTGCGACGCACGTGCATATCGTTTCAAACCCGGCCGTTTACAAAGCCGTTGTTCCCGTTTATTTGTGTCCTTCTGATCCTTCCGCTCCGGGTGGTGCCGATACCGTTGGTCGTTCACAAGGCAGTTATATCGGCTGCGCCGGAAATGTGGCGACAACCACTGGAAAAAATCTGAATGGCGTTTTTTCGGAAAATTCCAAAACGCAGATCCGCGATTTGAAAGACGGGGCTTCCAACACGATTCTGGTGTCCGAAATTGTGATTCGAGGCAGGGCCGCTGCGACAACGTATTGGGGATGTCCGGGCTGCTATGGAATTGGCGGGGCGCATGGGGAGATGACTTTCTCGACCCAGGAAGTCCCGAACACTTCGATCGCCGATCAGAATTATACCTGTAAATCAACGACCTGGCCGAACGCGCCCTGCGTGAGCAATACGGGTACGAAATACAATTATGCCCGCAGTTATCATGTTGGCGGAGTGCATACTCTGCTGGCGGACGGAGCCGTCCGTTTCATTTCATCGAACATTGATCGGCCGACATTCCAGCATCTGGGCGATAAAAATGACGGACAGGTGCTGGGCGAGTTCTAAAACACGCCTCTTTCAGCATCGCGTCAATTGCGGCACGTAAAAAAACACCGGGGGCTCGAAAGCTCCCGGTGTTCGAATTCACGCAACGCGCAGTTCATGGTTAGAACTGCTCGTCCTCAAACCAATCGTACGTTTTCAGCGCGGGGTCCCTTGGGGCCCTGTCCGACGTTGTACGAGACACGTTGTCCTTCTCGAAGTTCTTCAAAACGTGCGCCTTCCAGAGCGGAGCTGTGAAAGAACATGTCTTTGCCGGTTCCATCTGCGATGAAGCCAAAACCTTTAGAAGTGAGTTGTTTAATGGTGCCTTCTGCCATCTAGGTAATCCAATACTTTCAAAAAAATTGCGCGATCCACTGTGCGTGAAACACTCACGCGATCTTGATCGACTTCCTGTATCCTATTGTAACTTGAGCGCATCTGCCGACACCTTCGTGGTGACTCCGCGATGGTTATTGTCTCAGATGGCTCTAAAAACGCTATACTAAACTCAAATTCGGGATCAAATTTCCCGTAACATCATTCCGCTGAGTCTAAAGTCTCTAACTCGTTATCCGGTAATTCCGGAGGTTGGCTCGCATCACCACCTTGCTTCTCTTTATTGCGACGGGTCAGCTTGGCTTGTGCTTTTGCTTTTTTGTCCGCTTCGCGTTGACGTTTGGCAAAGGTATTCTGGTTTCTTGCGATAATGACTCTCCTTGAAGATAGTGTGGCTTAAACAGTTCCATCGGGCCGGTTGTTCCTGGTCCACCTGCCAGCCTGTATCCAGGTTTACTATAGCGTCTCCAGAGCCATTTGAGACGAGTCTCATGGAATGAGAGACGCTATGGTGAAATGGAATGTGCGCTAGCTGGTTTGTTTGGCTGCTTTCTTAAGATGTCGCCACTTACTGTTTTTCCGTTTCTGCTGATTCAGCTTGTCTTCTCCCGCTGCTGCTCCCGTCAAACGACGTTTGGCAGGACGCCGCGGACGAGGACTTGCGACGTTCGCAGCCGGCCGCCTGACGCCAGCATCTTTTCGGTTCGATACCTCAACCAGCGGTTTATCCGGGTGCCGTTCAGGCTGCGGCTGGTCCTTGGCAAGTGGTATTTTCTGTCCAATCAGAATTTCGATGGTCCGCAGTTCGCGACGCTCGCTGGCAGTGCAGAACGTAATCGCAATGCCTTCCGCGCCGGCACGCCCGGTTCGACCGATGCGGTGCACGTAGGCCTCTGGTTCGGTCGGCAGATCGAAGTTGATCACGTGTGTGATTCCGTCAATGTCAATTCCCCGTGCAGCGACGTCCGTTGCCACGAGTACCTGAACCTTCTTGCTGCGGAATGCTTCCAGAGCCCGCTGCCGGGCTCCCTGCGATTTGTTGCCGTGGATTGCCGTTGCGGTGATCCCGGATAACATCAGTCGCTGTGAGAGTATATTCGCAGTGCGTTTGGTTTTCATGAACACCAGCGCGCGTTCGACTTCAGGTGTGCCGAGAATCTTTTGCAGCAGCGACTGCTTGCCGTTGCGTTCCACGAACATGACCTGCTGATTGATTTTTGTGACGCTCTTCGATTCGGGCGTGACATTAACGCTGACCGGATTTTTCAGCAGGCTTTGCGCGAGTTCCGTGATCTTCGGTGCCAGGGTTGCAGAGAAGAACAGTGACTGTCGCTGGTTTGGCAGTTGGCTGATAATTCGCTTAAGATCAGGCAGAAAACCCATATCGAGCATGCGGTCGGCTTCGTCCAGCACGAACACTTCCAACTGATCCAGTTTGATGTGTCCCTGATTCATCAGGTCGAGTAACCGTCCCGGAGTCGCCACGATAATGTGTGCGCCACGGTTCAATGCCTTCACCTGATTTCCCTGGCTCACGCCGCCATATACCAGAACCTGACGCAGGCGGAGATGTCGGCCGTATGCCGCAAAACTTTCTCCAATCTGAATCGCCAGTTCGCGAGTGGGGGCCAGTACGAGTGCAAAGGGACGACCCGGTGTCGCCTTGCGATTGCTTTGTCCCAGTTTGTTCAAAATGGGCAATGCGAGTGCGGCTGTTTTACCGGTTCCGGTCTGGGCACAGCCCAGTACATCACGTCCCTGAATTGCGGCGGGAATGGTTTGTGCCTGAATCGGGGTCGGGGTGTGGTAGTTTTCTTCAGCCAGTGCACGTTGTATTGGCTCAATTAATTCGAGTTCGTTAAAAGTTTTCAAAGTGTTTCCTTCTCAGGATTAGGGCGTTTCGAGAGACTGGTTTCCAGGGCGTCGGCTTATGGAAAGCGGACGTGATCTATGTTTCAACACAGAGAGCTGGATTTTCCAATATCTGGAAACTGATTTTTCTTAGATTTTCATTTTGGGTGCGGGTGGTGAACCACGGGGTAGTATCCAGTTCCGCTTGTTAGCAACAGCGCACTTGTAAAAGTATTGCGCGAGAACAGGCAAAATACTTTACCGGCTCCTCAGGTATTCACTCGGGTTAAGCAGGTCGAACCGACTTGAACCGAAGCAAATGTTGCTTCTGTGGGAACTCTGGATAAACAAGAAAATCACAGAATTCGATGCGTCCACAACAACGCAGGCAACTTTCCACAGCGGTTTACACAAACCGATGGGTGAGCAGCAAATGTGTGCAGCAATCTAGCCAACACATGTGGGAAAAGGGCTGCGAGAGGACCCAGCTCTGCAAAAACACCCTTTTAGGTCGGAAAACGTACTTCATTTCCATGAAAAACGCTACTCGCTTGTTCCGACCGTGTGGACCTGATCCTCAAAAGAAAAACCAAGGTCTGCGGGAAGTATACCCCTGGAGACCATCTTTGCCAAGCCCTATTTACCGAAAAGCCTGCGCAACGACCGTTTTTGCCAGATTACGCAGTTTAAATTACGCATTTTAACAACATGGGGTAACAGAAAGCATTAAATGACAGCCGACTAGTGCTTTGTCAAGCTTGGAATTGAGGGCTGGGGGTGTTGTTTACGTGCTCCG
>NZ_CALFPF010000795.1 GCF_937919775.1 uncultured Gimesia sp. | reverse complement strand
CCTTAATTTGCGCCACATCATCAGTGGGAACGGATTCAATCAATTTTCTTGTATACTCCTGCTGCGGGTTTTGATAGATCATTTCAGATGGTCCGATTTCGATTAATATTCCGTTATTCATGACCGCCATCATATCGGACATAAACTTAACAACACTCAAATCGTGGCTGATAAAAATATAAGTCAGATTGTGTTGCTCCTGTAAATCTTTGAGCAGATTCAAAACCTGTGCCTGCACAGAGACATCCAAAGCAGAGACGGATTCATCGCAGATAATAAATTCAGGCTCGACAGCCAAGGCACGTGCGATTGAAATTCTTTGACGCTGCCCACCGGAAAACTCATGAGGATAGCGATCCAGATAATCAACAGGCAAACCAACTTCTTCAAGTAATGCCGCAGCACGGTCTCGCCGATCCTGTTTCGAGTTACCCAGATTATGAGCAATCATTGATTCAGTAATAATCGTGGAAACCATCATCCGGGGATTAAGAGAACTGTATGGGTCTTGAAAGATAATTTGTACTTTGCGTCGAAAGGGTTTTCGACCCGCACGACTCATATGAGCGAGGTCATTTCCTTCCAGCAGAATTCTCCCGTCTGTAACTGGCGCGAGACCGACAATGGCCTTGCCGGTTGTGGTTTTTCCACAACCGGATTCACCTACCAGGCCCAGGGTCTGACCTCGATAAATGTTTAAAGAAATACCGTCGACCGCTCTCACATAATCAACGGTTCTCCTCAGAATTCCACTTTTAATGGGGTAGTAAACCTGCAACTGGTCCAGGCTCAGAATTGGTTTTTCCCCTTCTTTTACAAATTCAGATTCGGGAAGTTTTTTGACATCGTCCCAGCGATAACCTATCGTTTCCAGTTCTGATCGAGGATGCAATAATCTCTGCCGTCCGTGAGCTGTCAGACTGATAAATTGTTGTTCATCAAATTTCTTTTCCCGGATGGTATATTCTCCGGCCTCGGTTTCCTCGATTTCCATGAAATCAGAGACGGTCGGTAGCCGTTTGTATGCTGTATCCAAGGCGGGGCGGCAGGCGAGCAAACCTTTGGTGTAAGGATGCTGAGGGTTCTCGAATATCTCCACTACGGGTTTGTATTCGACTAACTTCCCTCGAAACATCACGGCAACATCATCTGCAATTTCGGCGATCACACCTAAATCGTGCGTGATAAATAAAACAGACATGCCGCGCTCATCACGTAATTTTCGGATCAAATTCAAAATCTGGGCCTGAATTGTCACATCCAGGGCTGTGGTTGGTTCATCGGCGATTAAAAGTTCCGGATTACAGCTCAAGGCCATCGCAATCATTACACGTTGCTTCTGTCCTCCGGACATCTCATGCGGAAAACTTGAAAATCTTCGTTCCGGGTCCAGAATGCCGACTTCATGAAATAATTCAATTGTTCTCCTCTTGGCTTCAGTCGAAGAAACTTTCTGGTGCAGCGTAATCGCTTCCATTACCTGTTTGCCAACACGAAAAACCGGATTCAATGAAGTACCCGGTTCCTGAAAAATCATGCTGATATCGCGACCGCGAATGCGCCTCATTTCGGGATCGGTCAATTTCACAAGATCCTTACCCAGGAAGGAAATCGAACCTGCGTCAATCATTGCAGCAGTATCGGGAAGCAGTTTCATGATCGAAAGCGAGGTGACTGACTTTCCTGAGCCGGACTCCCCAACCAGCCCCAGAGTTTTCCCCTTTTCAATTTTCACTGTCAAATCTTCAACTGCTTTCACAATTCCACGACCTGTGTGAAAGTAAGTTTTCAACCCTTTGATCTCGAGTAAGGCAGTTGTCTCTGTCATTAGATTTCCTCTTGAAATCGATTTCAATACACCAGAAAACTTCTGAGGCATGCAGAATTCATTTGTTGCACTTTGTATTTATGAAAGTGATTTGCGTATAATAGCGAATCTTCAATGAGATGGGAGAGTAAACTTTATAAACCTGATGATTGGGAAAAAATGGACCGAATTTCTTTAAATTCAAGAGCTTTATCACTTCGTCTTAGTTGGTTGCTGGTCATCATATTGACTGGTGCCAGCCAGATCGTTCTCGCCGAAGAAATTTCATTTCCCAAAGTGCTGACGCATTTTGTCCCCTATCAGAACAATCCCATTTTTGAAGCAGACGGCCCGGGGCATTGGGATGTAAAAATACGTGAACGCGGGTGGATTCTCAAAGAAGGGGATTTCTACCACATGTGGTTCACCGGCTATGATGGAACCAGAGAGGGACAGAAGATGCTGGGATATGCCGCATCCTGTGACGGGATTCATTGGACACGGTCTCCCTGCAACCCGATTTATGATACTCATTGGGTTGAAGACATGATGGTTGTAAAACAGGGGGACACTTATCACATGTTTGCGGAGGGGAAGAATGATATTGCGCAGCATCTGGTTTCCTGCGATGCCATCAACTGGAAGCGGGTCGGTCCTCTGGATGTCAGATTAGCGAACGGCTCTCCGATTCCTGCTGGTCCGTATGGAACTCCCGTAGTCTGGTTTGAAAAAGGGCAGTGGTTTCTTTTTTATGAGAGACGGGATGCCGGCATCTGGCTGGCCAGTTCACCAGATTTGAAAGTCTGGACCAACCTGAATCAAGATCAGCCGGTCATGAAGCCCGGGCCGAAAGCCTATGATCAGAAAATGATCGCAATGAATCAGATCCTCAAGTATCAGGGAACATATTACATGATTTTTCATGGGACAGCAGCAGCCCAAAGTCCCTCTTTGTGGACTACGAATATCGCTGCGTCAAAAGACATGCTGCATTGGACCAAGTATCCAGGCAATCCACTAACACCGCCGGAAGCAAATCAATCCAGTGGGGTTCTGATTCCGGACGGTAACCGGTTTCGCTTATATACAATGCATAATCAAGTCGACCTGAATTTGCCTCTGGAACACTAAATCTTTCATCTGATTGCGGTGCCCTGATTTATGAGTGAGTCCCCTGCCCCCACCACGCCTACTTCGATAACACTGGATTTCACTCCGAAAACAGCAGAACGCTCGCCTGCCTTAAGCGTGTTTATCAGTTTCTCGCTGGGAATCTTACTTGATTTCTGTTTTCAGCCAGAACTTTTTTACTGGATGATTTTGTGCGGCATCACCATTACCTCATGGGTTGTCTGTTATCGCAATCATTTCAACTCAACGTCAACTATTCTACTGTTGATGATCATCATCTGCCTGGGGGGAATGCGGCATCATGAGTTCTGGTATTGTCATACTCCCAACCATATTTCGCGAGTAGTTCAGAAACATGATGAGCTGGAAGAACATACTCAACTAATTCGATTGACGGGCAAGATTCGTTCAAAACCACAAATTCAGATTTCGGCGAGCGACGAACAATTCAATCCTGATCAACCGACACAGCGAACCAGTTTTATTCTCGACTGTGGCGAACTTATCTCAAATAC
>NZ_CALFPF010000794.1 GCF_937919775.1 uncultured Gimesia sp. | reverse complement strand
AGTTCAACGCGTTCGCCAGATCTAGATCAATATAGTTATGAATGCCTTCCAGCCTGAGTAACTTACGGACAATCGTCTCCGCAGAAAATTGAATCGGCCGGGCCGGGTAAACCGAACCGACCAGAATCATTGTCCCGCCGATTCCCATTGACTCCAGTCCGCTTTCGATGACTTCAGGGACGCCCGTCATGTCAAATACAAAATCAACGCCACGCCCGTCTGTCAGATGTTGAATTTCCGCATGGAGAGGCTGCTCTTTTTTCACCAGCAAGGTACGAGTCGCGCCAAATTCCAGGCTGCGTATGACGCGCGAGTGGTCGATATCAGTGACATAAATAGCGGCGGCGTCCTTGGTATGGGCCACCGCAGCAGCGGTAACTCCCAGCATGCCCGCACCCAGAATCAGAACAGACCGGTCCTGTACGTCACCGGCAAGACGAAACGCGGCCATCACGGTTGCCGTCGCGCAATTCGCAGGGCTGGCGATGAGATCGGGCAGTGATTCCGGCACTTTGAAAATGGTCGTGCCTTTGATCAGGTGACAATGACTGGCCAGTCCGCCGCTCAAATAATTCTGCTCTGTTAAACGTTGATGGCCGTACTTGAACAGCCGCGTGCATTTCTGCGTCAGCCCGCGCCGGCAGTATTCGCAGTCTTTACAGGAAACGGCGACAGACCACGTAATGCGATCACCAATATTGACTGGTCGGTCCAGATAATCCAGCGTGGGATATTCCGGGTGCAGTTCCACCACGCGTCCCACCATTTCATGACCCAGAATGGTCGGGCAGGGGGTAGAGCGTGTACCTTCAAACGTATGCAGGTCACTTCCGCAAATGGTGCAGCAGAGTATCTCTACCAGCACTTCTCCCGGTTGTAATTCAGGCCGCTTTACGACTGTGCGCTGTAAGGAGGGATCATCGCCAGTGAGAATAATAGAGGTACATTGATCGCTCATGATTTTATATATTTGAATTACTGGATTGGTTTATGCTCTCTGAAGGAGCTGCTTTCGGAGAGTTTGTTACTGATTTTTCCGCAGACACAGATATTTAGAATGAGAACAGATAAGAGGTTATTTTTATAAACGCCTGGATTAGAAACGGAAAGTGTACTTTTAGTAGCCTGCTCTAATTATTAACGGTCTGATCGGAAGCAGCTGCCATTGTATCGAGCACTTGACCGATCTGTTCGACCAGATGCTGCATGTCAGCGGGAAAAACGTTTCCAATATTTCCAATGCGAAACGTTTCCGCCTGGCTGATTTTTCCGGGGTAGATCACATAACGCCGTTTTTTTAATTCGTCGTAAAACTGGTTAAAAGAAAACGCGGGGAATTCCGGATCATAAAACGAGGTAATGATCGGCGATTGCAGTTCGCGCGGTAAGAGCGTACGCAGCCCCAGCTTGTGCATTGCAGAGACCAGCGTGGATTGATTTTCAGCATACCGTGCATGTCTCCGAAGCACGCCACCTTCCGCCTCCAGTTCTTGCAATGCCTGTAAAAAAGCACAGACCACATGCGTGGGGGACGTGTAGCGCCATTTTCCTCCCTTGTGTTCCATTTCGTTCCACTGATCAAACAGATCCAGACTCAGCGAACGTGCAAAGCCGGCCGTCAGTTCCAGTTTACTCTGATTGGCGATGACAAATCCAAAACCGGGAACCCCCTGAATACATTTGTTGGCAGAAGAAATCAGATAGTCGACATGAAACGCTTCCATCGAAAGGGGAATCCCGCCGAAGGAAGACATGGCGTCCAGAATATAATCTTTCCCCGCTTCAGCGACGATCTTTCCCACTTCAGCCGCCGGATTCAGCATGCCCGTTGTAGTTTCACAATGCACCATCGCCACGTGGGTGATCGTGCCATCACAGGCCAGTATTTCGCGGATCTGATCGAGATCGGGTAGTTCTGTTTCCGGATATGATAACTCATGCAGCGCGATTTTCAGACAACGGGCGATTTGACCAATGCGTTTCCCGTACGCGCCATTGGAAATCACCAGCAGTTTTCCGTCCGGGGGAATGACCGAACCAATGGTTGCTTCGACGGCGAACGTGCCGCTCCCCTGCATCAGCACTGCCGTGTAGCCCGGCGAACCGGCAGCCAGTTGAACCAGACGCTTGCGGATTTCCATCACGCGCTGGTTGTAGTCAATGTCCCAGGTGGAAAAATCGTCGCGCATCGCGTCGCGCACGCTCTGCGTTGTGGTCAATGGGCCGGGAGTCAGTAATAAATAAGGGATATCAGCGTCCATTTCAGTGCTCGCTCGATTCAATCTGTTTTATGATTTCAGGAAGTGCATTCACGGTTGGAATCACAAAGTCTGCGCCAGCGTTTTTGAGTTTTGTTTCCGCGGTCTGTAACAGCTTTTGTTGCTGCTCACTGCTCAGTGCCTCGAATTCGGCGATCGTGAGACCCACCTCACTGCCGGTTTGCGTCAGTCCGACGGTCCAGGTTCCCGCATTCAGGCCGGCTTCGATATCAGGGACCGTATCGCCGACTTTGACGACCGACGCAGGCGGAAACACATTCAAGGCTTCCATATTGCGATAAATCATCCACGGAGCAGGTCTGCCCGCGGGAACTTCATCCGCACACATCGTGAAGTCGGGTGCATAACCCTGTGCTTTTGCTGCTGCCAGAATCGGTTCGACGACGATTCGCGGATAACCGGTCGTTGAGCCGATCTTGATCCCGCGTTCCCTCAACAGGGAAATCGTCTCACACAGTCCGGGAATCAGGTCGGTGAATTTTTGCGCTTCATCGATCTGCAGAGGCATAAAGGTTTCATAAATCTGTTCAACGTCATTTTCCGACCAGGGTCTCTGGTGAATTGCCTGCCATTGTGCGGCGATTTCATCCAGTTGAAACAGACTGCGGATGTGGTCCTTCTTGTGCAGACCCATCGGCCCGCGCGCCTGGGGGGGCGTCAGTTCGACGCCACACGCTTTGAACGCTTTGATGA
>NZ_CALFPF010000793.1 GCF_937919775.1 uncultured Gimesia sp. | reverse complement strand
ACACAAAACGCAACAGAATTATTTCTTTCACTGTGCGATTTTCTTCTGAATCGCAAAGTACGATTCGCTTTCCGACAAGCTAAAAATAGGCTTTTAATATAAGAAATGGCTTGCAGAATTTTGCGAAATATTTACGATGATGACCAACAAATAGATGTAAGTCCTTATTGTGTAATGAGTGTCAATTAAAAAAATTGTTTAATTGAAAAACCATTCATTTTCAACTGGGGCAAACATCGGGGTTTGTCAAGGTTGACAAACTCATTTCTTATTCGTTGTGGCAGACCTTTGCCGACTTATAGCCCGGAGCCAGCGGCAAGGCAGCCCTCGTTTAACTCTCAAAGGAGGATTTGCGGTGGCAAAGAAAAAGGCAAAGAAAGCAGCACCAAAGAAAGCTGCTCCAAAGAAAAAAGCAGCTCCAAAAAAAGCAGTGAAGAAAGCTGCTCCAAAGAAGAAAGCTGCACCAAAGAAGAAAGCTGTTAAAAAAGCCGCTCCAAAGAAAAAGGCAGCTCCAAAGAAAAAAGCAGCCGCTAAGAAGAAATAGTATCCTTTTTTAGCTGCTGGAAACAACAAGCCATAACGAGTAAGAAGCGATCGAGATTTCGATCGCTTCTTCTATTTCTACTTCTCCCAAATTACAATCTACGCGGTTTGGCTGGCACCAACAACCAACGTGACCACATGGCCACCTCTCTGCTTATAGTGGCACACAGACTGGATTTACCACGACAAAAACCAACGAGACACTGCCTGTCGATTTTCAGCAAACGGAAAGTACGAACCCGCATTGAATCAAAGCAGTAAAGAATTGACAGTGAAACCAAAACGTAAACTTTGGCGTACCCGTTTTAAAATGGCGCGCAAGACGTTTCCGTTTGCGCCACGCATCTCTGTTGAAGAAATTCGTCAGCCTGATATTTCGAATGATGAATTACAACACTGGGGCGAATACATTCTCTTGTCTGATTCCACCTGCGTTTTGCATCGTGATGGTACCATTACCAGGCGCGCTCATAATCTGACCAAACTCTATGCGAATGAATCACTAGCGCAATGGGATGAAGTCTATCGTTTTTATGACCGGCAAACATCGCTGCACAAAATCCAGACTGCCAAAGTTTATCTCCCTGATGGAAGCATTCGGAAAGCCCAGAAAGTTGTTCAACCCTACGGCCAGACTTCTGTTAACTTTTATCCTCTCCGTCCGGGCGTGACCGTTGAACTGGAAGAACAGCTGGATTTATTTATTCCCGATCGAATTGCTGCGTGCATTTGGGGGCAGGAGTTTTTTTGCTTCGCCGTTCCCTGCCGCCGACTTCGTTTTACCGTTGCCATCGCCGAACCATTTTCTCTCGAATACAAACTGTATCTGACTGACGAAGAGCCTCGAACATGGAAACAGGGGACCTATCAGGTCTATCAATGGGACATGCATCACCTGCCCGGCTACGAAACAGATGATGGCACACCACATCCGCGCGACGTACTTCCGTGGCTCGATTATACGACACTCACATCCTGGGAGCCTGTCACAAAATTCTATATGAAGGATCTGGAGCCTCCCCAGAAGATCCCTGCTCAGATTCAGAAATTGTCAGAAGAACTCACCCAGGAGGATCAGACCGCAGAAGATAAAATCTGTTCGATCTACAAATACTCTTCTGAGGACGTGAGGTATGGCCGGCATCCGAATGAACTGAACCTGGAGAAAACACGTGAAGTCGGTTCGATGCTGGAGGACATGCGAGGCGACTGCAAAGACAAGTCATCCTTGATGGTCTCGCTGCTCAGGCACCTGGGGATCAAAGCTTACATTACGATTCTGCTCACCCGGATGAATGGTTCCAGTTCGTTTCTCCCCGGAGCACGCTTCGACCATGCCATCGTTTGCATCGATTTGGAAAAGGGAGACCGGCTCTGGTTGGACCCCGCCGGTGGACCTGTCACATTTAAAGACCTCCCCTATAACGACCAGGGGACTCAGGCTCTGCTCCTGAATTCGGAAGTGGGAGAGCTGACGACGATTCCCGAGGGGGGACCTCAGAGCCATCAAATTAATCGCACCTGTCACGGCGTGTTAGCAGAAGACTGCAGTTATCAGTTCACGGCGGAAGTCACTACAACCGGCGATACAGCGATGGAGTTTCGCTTAAAGTACGTTTATCGCAATGAAGAGTACACGGCACTCACGCTGGAGAAAGAACTCGCTTCTGACCTGACCGGCGCCAGAATTGAATCGCCTCGGTTTATCAATCTCAAAGATATTACACGAGACGTTAGCTATGCATATCAGACCACTCTCGATCAATGGTGCAGGCGGATTGAAGAGATCATTCTCTTTCGCATTCCCTGGATTGGCTCTATGCATACAGCCGGTGTGGTGAATGTTCAAAAAAGAACGTCCGCCTTACAGACTCCCAATCCCATTCGATTCACTGACTATCACAAGGTTGAAATTCCCTCAGGCTATCAGGGTTATGGATTACCTTACAAACACCAGTTGCAATGTCAGTGGGGCACCTATCGGGCATCTGTGTTTGTCGAAAGTTCACACTTGATCTGTAAACGTGAAGTGGACCATCTGGGAGGCATCGTTTTCGAAGACCAGTATCAGGAAT
>NZ_CALFPF010000792.1 GCF_937919775.1 uncultured Gimesia sp. | reverse complement strand
TGTAGAACAGTCTCTCAAAAATGATTTTCAAGTGATTTGATTGACCACTGCGTCATGATTCTGTTTTGCAGGTGAGGCATGGCGGCGAAATTACGCCAGAAATGGAGTCCGGTTAACACTCGTGGAAACCACAATACAGGTCGCTCTGCCAGACCAGAAACTCATTTGGTCTGCTCTTCTTTTTGCTTCTGGTACTCTTTGAGTTTCCGGTATAGCGTTCGCTCGCCAATGCCGAGCATTTTGGCTGCTTCCTCCCGTTTGCCGTCAGCCAGATCCAGGGCGCGTTCGATATAATACCGCTCCACCTCAGAAAACGGTCGCCCGATCAGGAAATCTGCACCGGAACGATCAGATGAATAACTGCCGTCGCCCTCTGGGCCTCCCACGGGCACGATTTCTTCGGGTAAATCATCCAGATCCAGAATACCATCGGTATCGAGAACGAGCATGCGTTCTGCCGCGTTCTTCAACTGTCGAATATTGCCGGGCCAATCATATGCCATCAATGCGCGACGGGCGGCACGGGAAATACCTTCGTACGGTTTCCCGTATTGGGAGGAAAGTTCTTTCAGGAAATGGTCCGTGAGTAACGGAATGTCTCCGCGACGTTCCCGCAGGGGGGGCAGTTCAACCTTGACGACGGATAAGCGGTAATACAAATCCTGTCGAAAACTTCCCTGCTTGACCATCTCCAGCAGGTCTGCATTCGTGGCAGCAACCAGACGCACATTCAAACTGATTTCTTCATTATTTCCGAGTCTGGCAATTTTACGATCTTCCAGGACGCGCAATAATTTGATCTGCGTCTGCATCGGCATCTCGCCGACTTCATCCAGAAACAGAGTCCCTCCATTCGCATGCTCAAACTTCCCAATTCGCTTGCCAATCGCACCGGTAAAGGCACCCTGCTCATGCCCGAAGAGTTCACTTTCCAATATACTGTCAGGTAAAGCGGAAATATTCAGCGGGACAAAAGGTTTGCTTTTCCGCTCGCTGTTCTGATGAATCGCCCGGGCCACCAGTTCTTTACCGGTACCACTTTCGCCTTCAATCAAAACGGTACTGTTCGTCGACGCCACATTTTTCAGCTTTTCAATAATATTATGCATCGACGGAGAATTGCCCACGACTCCTTCAAAGCCAAACTTTTCATCCAGTCGGCGATGGAGTTCGGCATTGCGGCGCATCAACCGTACCCGCGTCGAAGCTTTCTCGACGGCGTGGCGGAGTTCGCTGATATCCAGCGGTTTTGTCAGGTAGGTATACGCCCCCAACTGCATTGCGGTGACGGCGGAATTAATCGAACCGTGGCCGGTCAGCACGATCACTTCCGCATCGGGTAATTCATCTTTGGCGGTCCTGAGAATTGACAATCCATCAACCCCGTCCATCTTCAGATCGGTGATGACAATATCAGCTGTTTCACTTTCGATCAGCTTGGCACCCTGCTCACCTGAAGTGGCGATTTTACAATCGCAGCCCACCCGCTCCAGGCTTTCTGCGACAGCCTGTGCGTGTGCTTCGTCATCATCAATAATCAATACTCGAATGACTATCGATGCAAGATCTTTTTCAGTGGCATCTTTCGCGCTCATTGAGCAGACTCTCAGCCTTTCCTGGTTCTGAATGGACTTAACACGTTCACAGTGGAACGCCTGTTTTATATCGCCGATTCCTGTCTACCGGAATCAACGCTTCCCGAGGGATCTACATCATATTCAAGTATCAAAAACAAATACATTCTTTCGGGAATGATTCTTCATCAAACTGGAATTGAAATGGTAAAGCGGGTTCCTCTCCCGGGTTCACTTTCGCATTCAATCGTCCCGTGATGCGCATCAATAATTTTTTTCACCGTAGGCAAACCCAACCCGCTGCCTCCGGATTTTGTCGAAAAGAAAGCGTCAAACATACGCGACTTTACTTTCGCATCAATGCCTTTTCCATTATCAATGATGTCGAGATAGACCATGCCGTCTTTATAGTAGGTCTGCAGTTCGATCAGTCCTCCATCGGGCATTGCCTGAATCACATTCAATGCCAGATTCATCAGCACTTGTCTTAACAGTGCTTTATCGACCTGAATCGACGGTAAGTCGGCATCCAGATGCGGACTGATTTCAATATTGGCCTCGCGTGCCTGCGGTCGGAAAAAATCGATAAAATCGCTGACCTGATCGTTCAGATTTGCCTCGCTCAGTGATAATTTACCCACCCGCGCAAACTGCAGAAAGGCATCCAGAATGTCCTGCAGATGTTTGCATTCGCGCTGCACGCTTTCCACTTTTTTCAACATCCGATGCTTCGCAGGTACATCCAGCGAATCCAGATCTTCCGTGAGCAGTTCCAGATTCATGCTCATCGTCGACAGTGGATTTTTTATTTCGTGAGCCAGGCCCCCCGCAAGTGTTGCGATTTCCGAATACTGTGCCTGAAACTGTTCTCGTTCATCAATACTCAATGGGCTCTTGTTCATTTCAGATGATCCCGGCTTTGGCTTTCAATCTTCTAAACCGTTCGTACAAAACTGCGCAAAATCCACAGTATGTTGAAGTATGTATTGTCAGACTCGCATACATAAAAATAAAGCGATGAAGTCATCTCACATCGAGCTCCTTCATCGCTATTTTGGTTTTCTCAGATATCTAAGAGAATAATCTCTTACTCTTCTTCGGCATCCGTATCAAGATCTCCGTTGCTTTGTCCAGCCTGCTCAGCCAGTACGACTTTACGGGAAAGCTTGACGCGGTTTTGATCATCGACGGCAATCACCTTCACCTGTAAACGGTCACCCACTTTACAGATATCGTTAACCGACTTGACGAAACCGTCAGATAATTCACTGATGTGACAGAGACCATCTTTTCCGGGAGCAATTTCGATGAAGGCACCGAATTCTTTGATCGAGCTGACCACACCATCATAGATGCGACCAACACGAATTTCTTCGGTGAGTGCTTCGATGTGTGCCATCGCTTTTTCAACAACAGATACATTGCTTCCAGAGACAGTCACAGTACCATCGTCCTGAATATCAATTGAGGCACCGGTATCTTCCTGAATAGCGCGGATCGTTTTACCGCCGGGACCAATCAGCAGACCGATTTTTTCGGGATTGATCTTAGTCTGATGCAACCGAGGTGCATAAGCTGAGATCTCTGCACGAGGTCGGCGAATGGCGGTCAGCATCGTTCGCAGCAGTTCCAGACGGGCCACCTTGGCCTGCTCCAGCGTTTCGCGAATGATCTCTTCACTGATACCTTCATTTTTAAGATCCAGCTGAATACCGGTAATCCCTTTTTGCGTTCCGGCAACTTTGAAGTCCATATCACAGAAATGGTCTTCATCACCAATGATGTCAGTCAGAACTTTGAAGTCATCACCATCAGTTACCAGACCGATCGAGATACCAGCCACTGGCTGACGGAGAGGAACTCCGGCATCCATCAAGGCCAGAGTCGCCGAACAGACAGACGCCATGGAACTACTTCCGTTTGATTCCAGGATGTCTGAAATCACGCGGATCGTATAGGGAAAATCTTCTTCATTTGGCAAAACCGGAGCGACAGAACGTTCTGCCAGACAACCGTGGCCAATCTCGCGACGTCCCGGTCCTCTGATCGGACGGCATTCGCCCACAGAAAATGAGGGGAAGTAGTAGTGCAACATGAATCGCTGCAATTCTTCTTCAAACAGGCCATCAACCCGTTGCTTATCGCGGGAGGTTCCCAGCGTGACGGTTGCCAATGATTGAGTTTCACCACGAGTAAACAGGGCAGAACCATGCACACGAGGCAGATTTCCCGTTTCACAGGTAACATCACGCAGCACATTCACAGCGCGACCATCCAGACGTCGTCCCGCCATCGCCAGCTTACGAACAGCCTTTGCTTCGAGATCGTGAAACGCTTCTTCGAACTGACCACGGGTTGCGCCATCTTCTGTCGTGGTCGCATCTTCCGGGAAGAATTTTGCAATCAATTCGTCATGTACGGTTTTGGTACCTTCACGACGTTCTGCCTTGACGATGCTCTGCATGGCTGTGCTCAGCCGTTGGTAGATGGCATCATCCAGTTTGGAGACAAACGGATTTTCTGGAGGAGCGACATATTCGAATGGTTTAATGCCTGCTTTATCCCGCAGTTCCAACTGCAATTTACAGAGTTTGCCCAGTTCCTGATGTGCGAACATAATGGCGGCTGCCATTTCGTCTTCAGGAATCTGATCTCCGAACCCTTCAATCATCAACACGGACTCAACAGTTCCGGCGACAATCAGATCCAGATCACTTTCGGCAATTTGTTCCCGCGTCGGGAATGTGATCAGTTTACCATCAATCCGGCCTACTCGCACAGCTGCGATCGGTCCCTTAAAGGGAACGGGGGATAAACATAAAGCAGCACTGGCTGCGTTAATCGAAAGCACATCCGGATCATTCACGCCATCACAGGACATGACATTCGCCTGGATCTGCAATTCGTCATTGAACCCTTTAGGAAACAGAGGACGAATGGGACGGTCTGTTAAACGCGCCGTTAAAACTTCTTTGGTTGAAGGCCGCCCTTCGCGTTTTAAAAACCCTCCAGGAAACTTGCCTGCTGCTGCAGACCTTTCCCGATAATCAACTGTTAACGGGAAAAAATCAATTCCCGGTCTGCCTGGTCCTGTTGCAGCAGCAACAAATACGACAGTTTCACCATATTGAATCAGAACAGACCCTGCAGCCTGCTTCGCTAACTGACCAGTTGTAAGACTTAATTTCTGTCC
>NZ_CALFPF010000791.1 GCF_937919775.1 uncultured Gimesia sp. | reverse complement strand
TAGGTAAACTCATTCAACCGTTTATTCGCTAGCCTGTGTCCACCTTGATGGCAGCGCTATGAATAAATAGAACGCGTTTTAGCATACTTAGTAGAGGGTTTCGATGGCCGATCGCCTGTTCAATAAGATTGCTGTAATCACCGGTGCCAGCAGTGGAATTGGCCGCTCTATTGCTGAGTTTTATTTGAATGAAGGCGCTAAGGTTGTGGTCTTTTCCAGAAGGAGCGAACCTCTGGAAGAACTGGAGGCTCGTTTTCCTGCACGCACTCTGGTTGTCGATGGTGACGTGACGAACGCTGCCGATCTTAGAAGACTGGTTGATGCAACCGAGCGGCGTTTTGGTCGTGTGGATATTCTGGTTCCGAATGCCGGCATGGCACGCGTGATTCCCATTGAAGAATCATCGCGTGAAGCCATTGCTGAAACATTTGATGTGAATTTTCACGGCGCATTGCAGACGGTTCGTGCTTTTTTGCCCCATTTAAACGATGGTTCTGCCATCATCTTTATCACGACGTTTCTGACTCAGGTAGGTTTTCCGGGACTGGCAGCCTATTCTGCTTCGAAAGCGGCTTTGAAATCGTTAGCACAGACGCTGGCAGCCGAACTGGGGCCTCGCGGCATACGCGTGAATTCGATTGCTCCGGGACCGATTGCAACCCCGCTTTGGGATAGTGTGGGGCTGAACGCCGACCAACTCAAAAATGTGGCTGAGAATATTACCAGTCGATTGATTCCACAATCCTTTGGAAAACCGGAAGACATTGCGGAAGTCGCAGTCTTTTTGGCATCAGATGCTGCCCGGAATATATATGGCCAGGAAATTGTGGTCGACGGTGGTTACACGATAGGTTAGCGTTGACGCGGATGTGTCGTTGCATTTCGATAGAGCGCTGGAGACGGGGGCAGGAATAAATGGTGATACCCGCTACAGTTTCGCAGTTTATGTTGCAGCTAAAATCGCATCACATTTAACGAGAACGTATCTCGTTCTATTATACTCGGTCGAAATGGACCTGGAGACGCTACAGAAAACCCGGACACAGGCTAGCCGTGTCTGTAGACGCTTTGATCTGACAGACCGCAAACAGAGAAACGGGCTTGAGTCTGCAAGCTGGAAGTCCAGAATCGAATTGGTTCTGTTTAACTCCGGACAAAATTATTTAAGTTTGACATATGATCGAGAAAGGTCTTCAGGGTTTTTTCCTGCTTGTGTGTCAGCAGCACACACAGTTCGCATCCGGTGGTAAATTTTCCGGAGGAATCCTGCTCCTGCCAGATGACTTTTGCCGTCGAGTTAAAGAGGTGTTCTCCAGCGTGATGGACTTCAACCAGAAGTGATTCCCCGATAGCCAGCGGTATATCGACGAGAATTCGGATTCCATTCAATGAAACATCGTAAAGCATACCGTTCAATGGTTCGCGGCTGGAACCATTGCCCGATCGCAATAAACTGACTTCGGTTGTTGCTTTGATTCGTTGATACTCGCGCCGCTCATCTCCGGAACGTCGGCTTGTCGATTTTCTACGGTCAGTCATGAGCGCTACCTGCTGCCTGTATTCATGGAGCGATGCTAAGAATCTTTTCAGCGTAATAGAGGGCAAAACGAGACACACTCTGCAGATCAAATATAGGTCAGAATTCGGGGTAGCGAGCGAGAGAATTCCAGAAAATCAGCGGATACTGCAAGACGGTCCGTCTGTATCAGTTTTGCGGCTTAAACAGTGGTAAGATCTCATTCAGGTTATCCTGTTCACACAGAAGAATAACGGTGTCTCCCGCTTGAATCATGTCATCGGCGCCGGGAACCCGGACGCAATCTTCCTTGACCACAGCAGCGATGAGGGCCTGTTTGAGCTTGAGGTCTTTCAAACGTGCTTGAGTGATTGGTGTGTTTTTGCGGACTTCCAGTTCCAGAATTGCCGAATTGCCTCCCCCAATTTCTGAATGACTGATAATAGGGCCTGACTGCACCATTCCCATAATCTGCCGGGTGATGACTTCCCGAGGGCTGACCGCAACATCAATGCCCAGTTTCTCCAGCACATTGGCATAATCGGGCCGCCGCACGATACTCAAGATACGGTTTGCTCCGAGTTCTCTGGCTTCCACACCACAGACAATATTATCTTCATCCCGACCTGTTGCTGCTATAAACACATCTGCTTTGCCAACACGGGCTTCTTCCATTTCTGTCCGCCGCGTTGCATCGGCGTGGAGAATTGTGGTCATATCAAGGTGTCTTGAGAGAAAATCGCATCGGTTGGGGTCAGATTCCAGAATCGTGACAGAGTATTCTTTTTTCTGCAAAATGCGTGCGAGATTAAAGCCGATATTCCCGCCGCCGGCGATAATCACGCGAAATTTCACAGCGCGTTTATGCTGAAACAAACGATGGACTTTATCTATATTTTCCTGCGTCCCAATCAATGTTACGATTTGTCCTGCTTTGATAATATTGTCAGCGCCTGCGATGGAAGTACTCACTCCGTCGGAAATCAGACCAACACGGACTCCACTGGGAAGCTTCAAATTACGTAACAGCATTCCGTCTGCTGTTACACCGGATTGCACATTGAGCACCTGAATCACCACTTCTCCTCTCGCAAAATTTTCGACCGCGAACAAACCTGGTTCGCCGATCTCCTTTGCCAGTTCGAGAGCAGTCAAATGTTCCAGGCTCAATAAACGGTCAATGTTGAAGTGTCGTTGATAGTCGAATGTACTCAGGTTCAAGTAGGCATGGTTAAATACACGCGCAACGCAACGACGCGCTCCCATTGCTTTGGCAAGGCTGGCACCAACCATGTTAACTTCATCCTGACTGGTTACCGCCAGACAGAGGTCGGCTCCCAGGACGCCCGCCTGAAACAAGATTGCGGAATCACAGGCAGACCCGCAGATCGTTTGAACGTCGACCCGTTCTTCGACCAGTTCCAGGGCACTCCGTGATTTATCAATGATGGTTACATTGTGCTGCTCGGCACAGAGTGTGTCGGCGACAAATGTGCCAACAGTACCTGCACCCATAATTACGATGTTCATAGTTTACTCAATAGAAAACTGCTTCGAGTTTGGTCACGTGACTCAGATCATTAACTGCTTGCGCTGCGATAACTGTTTAATGACCATTTGAAGATATAACGTGAAATCAATAATAAGGCCAGTGTGACAGAAACTGATACGAGTGTAATCCAAGATGGCTCTAATGCCTTTGACAGCAAAAGTCGTGCGGGAATGGTAACCACGAGCAAGATGGGGATGACATATGAAAAAGCAAAGCGGATTACTTCACCGGTGGGTGAACCGCTGTAAATGCTACTGGGATAACGGGCAAATACGGTAATGTAAAACCAGAAATCGTACAGTCCCTGATTACGCCCAAACCAGATACTACTGCTGGCTAATGCAATCATCAGGCTGTAAAAGAATGCGACGCCAACCGCCAGCAACAGGCAATACATTAATATCTGAATTGTTCCCTGACAACATATTACAAAAAGCAGAAGCCACTGCCCCGATTGAATCAGGTTTTGGAAGACCGACATTGCCAGCTCATACTGTGCTACATTAAAGAGAGAATAGAATAAGAGCGCACCTGCAAGCAACACCTGATTCAACATCGCCAGGTTGACTTTTTCAAATGAGACCAGAAACTGCGTATCAATCGGCTTTAACAGAACAAAATCAAGATTACCATTCCTGATCAATTCACTGAAATTTGCACAGTTGGGCATAAAGAATGTTTCAACGATGGCGTTGATTAACATCCCTGTCGCCATGAAGGCAAAATAATCATCACGCGACCAGTCATTAATGGAATTAACATTTCGGTAAATGATATCAAACAGAATTAACTGAGCAGCAAACCAGAATCCGCGCGTGACGATGGTAATCAGCAAGTTGCCGCGAAATGTCATTTCGCGAATCAGGGAATTTTGCAGGAAAGTCATCCAGACACGCCCGTATTGAGGCCGAGTGGAACCTGACATTTTATGAAACTCTTTCTGCACGGAAATGGAATCCCTGATTGGATTATTTAGTTCAATGTTTATTCGTATTTTATTCAATTCAACCTGTGTTGTCTTCCCTGGCTGCCAAATCAGAAAACTAAACAGATCATTATTGGTAACTTTTTGTAAATAAATGGTTTATGTGGAATCTTCCTGAGATGCGACTTGCGAAAAAAAAACGGTTCTATCCCGGAATATGACGCAAAAACCACCCCTAAATTCCAATGGAAAAAAGCTTCACCGGTATTTGGCGGGTAAACTTGAAATAAGTGACTCATTACCTGATTTGATGAACCCGAGGTGTGCCAAATGAACTCGAATTGTGTTTTCTCAATAGATTCTCTCAAAATCTGCCGTGCGGTTATCCTGGCAGTATTCATCAATTTTACAGGCGCGCACCAATTCGCACGAGCACAGAATGATCCGTTTGCTTCAGGTACTGAACAGAGTGAGATGACTCCTCAAGAACAGGAAGCAGCGGCCCAGGAACTATTAAAAGGGGTGGAAAAACTGGTTCTTTCACAACAGAAACGAGTCGCGAAAAAAGTGATTCGACTCTATCCCAAGTCGGAATCAGCGAAGGTCGCAAAATTGCTTCTGGATGAATACCAGCGTTTCGATCAGCTGAAAGTAGCGGAAGAAAAAGCAGATGAAGATTGGCTCAATCAAGTTCGAGATTACTGGTTTCACGAGCATAATCCGCAGCATAATTCCAGTTTCTTTACGGTACTGGAAGGCACTCAGGAGTCTGCG
>NZ_CALFPF010000790.1 GCF_937919775.1 uncultured Gimesia sp. | reverse complement strand
CATTCTCGCAAAGCAATCCATTTGTGTTGCGAGGGGCCGATTATAGTTGGCATCCCTGATTTTCACCAACCCCAATTTGAAAGTGAAAATCGTAACCCCTGTTCGGCTTGGATTTCGCGCTCCCTGCCGATCACTTCAAGCTTAATTCTTTACACCTTTCAACAATCTCCTGAGTCTCACACTTCCAGTATGACGTCGATTTACAGTCCTTCCCGCTTGCCAGCAAAAATATTTTTTATAAAAAATAGAGTAAAAACGAATAAAAGATTAAAGGTTTTCTGCTTTTTTGTTTCATTTCATTCTTTCGTCTTGACCTGATTTTGAAAAATCAATATCTTCCCGCCTCACATTCGTGATGCCTGCGCCTGACCTGCAGGCCTGTCACTCACCTCCCACGCTGATTTACACGTCATCCGACAGATTACATTTCAAATTAAAACTGCGGTGCTTCAAAACTTTCAAATCGAAACACCCGACACCACTATCTATATCTGATAAAGATCAACAGACCATGTCCGTTTCGCGTCATTTACCGGAATACCCGATTCTATTAGCAGGGGTTGCTGCACCTGTTGTAAAAGGATTGCGCGAAATGGGGCTGCCTGTGACCGAACTCCAGGACGACCTGGCACAACTTTCAGGCTACCAACTCTCACGGTGGAATCTGTTACTGATCGGATCGCGGAAAACTTTCAATGAACAAGACCTGCAGACACTCTCTCACTGCAAGATCCCCGTCATTGATCTGTCTGAATTCTCCAGCGAATCTGCCACTGGTCGTACAAAAAGCGAACTGGGAAAGAAATCCCGTACCGGCATCGAACAATTCAACTCTCAGTTTGTGATCCAGCTCAAAGAGCGGTTACAACAGACGGGAGGCGCCTGGATGCGTGTGGGAGATTATCCTTATCCCTATCAGGGTGTGATCTGCTATGGCGAATCGGCGTTAGGAAACGAGTTTCGTGAGGTTTCCAATGTGACGAGCCCGTTACCGGTTCCTCTTGAATTACTGTATTTGAAATCGGAACAGGACTGGCATCAGAAATCAGACGCAGAAACACAACGCAAACTCCGCGTGGAAATAGTCAGCAGATACCGACAAGGCCTGCCCGTCTCATTACCTTCCGTCCCCTCGCGGGAAGAACTCAACCTGTTATTTCAAAATATCAACCTGGACCGTAAACAGATTCCGCTTGTCTGGGTCACGTCTTTGGATATGTTTTTTCGCTGGTGGAATCTGAGACGCCAGCTTGCTGTAAGTATCAGCCGAATTTCATCCGGCTGGGAAACGATTATCTCAGGCCAGTTTCAGGGGTTTTGGCCCAGTCTGCAAATCTGGAAAGGCCAGCATTCCGCTACGGTTTCATTGCCCCAGGGGGTAAATGAAGTCAGAGACGAGTCGATTGCCTTTGTCTCGAATCCGGAACGACATCCCGGAGGATTTACTGCACACTGGGCTGGTGTGAATTCCAGCCTGCTCCCTGCAGACTATCAGAAAATGGCAGCTTCGGCTGCTTCATAAATTGTCTAACTATTCCACATCACAGATTGATTATCGGCGATAGAATTTTTCTCTCGCAACTTTGTAGTAGAAAAGGATTGTTCTCATGAAACGCTTCGGATTAATGATGCTGGGTCTTGCGTTGATCTCCCTGACAACAGGTTGCCAGTGCGGACGTTATGGTAGCAGTTGCGGCAGCTGTAATTATGGCCCGACAATGGCACCTTTCAGCGGTGGTGGATGTTCCTCAGGAAATTGCGGCGTCGGTGCTCCGACTTATCCGCCACAGGGAGCTTACAACACCTACGATACCTACCAATCAACGGCTGGTGCGCCTGTGATTCAGGGAACCGTCCCTACAACAGCTTATGCACCGCTGGATCCACTTCCCATGTATTAAGACTGATACGAAGAAGTCAGCACCTGTCGTTTTGTCATCTCGGCCTGATTCAGGCCGAAGGACAGACTCTATCGTTTCCTGCCTACAGGCCGGAAAACGAAGGCAGGAGACGTTGTACAAAAAAACTGCAACAAAACTTTTGTTAGCGGACATATCGATTGTATCTGTCGAACAGCCTTGATATACAATTAATAATATCGTCTGTCATTTTCCCTGCGCGAATCGTTCGGCCGGGCAGGTGAAATATTATTATTTGAGTACTCCTTCTGTATATCATACCCCGCCGGGTATCTGTAATTATGGCCGCCTTACAAATCGTGCACTATCCCCATCCGGCACTCCGCTGGAAATCAAAGCCCATCAAAAGTATCTCACCGGAACTGCGTGAAACGGTGAATAATATGTTTGATCTGATGTACGAAGCGCGAGGCATCGGGCTTGCTGCCAATCAGGTGGCGCTTCCTTATCGGCTGTTTGTGATTAATCTGACGTCCGATCCCAATGAACCAGAAGAAGAATTTGTGTTCATTAATCCGGAAATCACAAAACGCAAAGGGACCGCGGAAGGCGAAGAAGGCTGCTTAAGTCTGCCTTTGCTCTATGGAGACGTCAAGCGCTCTGAAGAGATCACGCTCGAAGCCTACGATCTCGATGGCCAATTGTTTGAAATTACGCTGGACGATCTCGCGGCCCGCGCCGTGCAACACGAAATTGATCATCTGGAAGGAATTATGTTTCCGGACCGGATGGTAGAAGCCAAGCGAATTGAACTCGACGCGCAAATTGCCGATTTTGAAACTGTATTTCGGCAACAGCAGCAACGGGGTGAATTCCCGTCTGATGATGAAATTCGCGAACATCTGGCGCAACTGGAACGTGAGCTGGACTAAAGCGCGCGACATCAGCAGGCTTCGCGCTGGATCGAAGGCCCGTTGACGTATCAGCCAGAACAGTCTGAAAACACCCGTTTTCTGCTTTGAAAATGAATAAAATATTGCCCGCTGTGAGGAGCTGCTGCCGTGCCTTTAAATGTTGTGATGATGGGAACCGGAACATTTGCCATTCCCGCATTTCAAGCGCTGATTGCATCCGGGCATCAGGTGCTCGGCCTGTATACCCAGCCCGATCGAACGGGGCGCGGCCATCATCGCCATTCACATCCCATGAAAGAACTGGCGATCGAACACGGGATTCCGGTTTTTCAACCCGAAAAAATTAATACACCTGAATCACTCGAAGCATTGCACAATCTCGAGGCTGATGTTCTGCTGGTCGCCGCCTATGGTCAGATTCTCTCACAAAAACTGCTGGACATCCCCAGGCAGGGGGCCTTCAATCTGCATGCCTCACTGCTGCCGAAATACCGCGGAGCCGCACCGATCCTGTATGCGATTCGTAACGGGGAAACCAAAACCGGAGTGACCCTGTTTCGCATCGAGCGCGCCCTCGATTCCGGTCCTGTGGCCGCAATGGTGGAAACACCGATCGGACCCAAAGAAACCACGGGCGAACTCCAGGATCGCCTCGCCGCACTCGCTGCCCCCCTGGCAATGCAGGTACTCAAACAGATCGAACAGGGCACACTGCAGGAAACGACCCAAAATCATGCCGAGGCGACATTTGCCCCCACGTTGGATAAACAGGAAGGGGCCATCGACTGGACCCAATCCACGTTTCAAATTGGCTGTCATGTCAGAGCCATGCAGCCCTGGCCCAGCCCCTTCGCATTTCTCCACCAATCGGAACAGGAACCATTAAGATTACTCATTCTGGATGTCGAAAATCTCGCCACCGAGGACCTGGACTCCTTGAATGCAGGCCAGGAACTCCTGAATTCCGCTCCCGGAACCGTGATTTTTGCGAATACAAAAAGAGTGATCATTCGCACCGGTGACGGGGTTCTGGAATTAAAACAGGTCCAGCCTCAGGGAAAACGGGGGATGCAGATCGGTGAGTTTTTGTGCGGCAGAAAAATCAATGCGGGTGACTACTTCGGTCAGTCACCAGATCAGAGTGTTTGAATGAACACATCCTTGTTCTGGAACATCAGGTTCACTATTGCCGCATTTTCCAGTTTCTGAGATGATCCCGCCCCCTGAACTGAAGCGAAGCTGTATTATTAAACACAAGGAAGTGAGTTAGATGCGCCGAATCCTAGCGGCTCTGATCTTCATGATGATTGGAGCGGGAGGCATGTATGCCGCGTTCGAATTTCATGTTGTTCAAACCAAGGAAGGCTGGCTTTTCATCCCGAAGTCACAAGCCGGGCTCCACGATACTTATGCCGACATCAGAAAATGGCAGGCGACGACCTGGAAAAACCATCCGAAGCTGGCACAGTCTCTGATTGATAACGGAAGAGGAAATCTCATCATGCAATCGGCTTCGAATGGATTTTTCGACAACCTGTTCCAGCCAGCCGGGAAAAGACGTTCTGCTGCGAACGAGGAGACCCCGAGCAAACGCTTTTAAGACACGACACCCCCTGTTTCCATACAATTAACGCTCAACGAGATAATACCCACCCATCGTGAAACAACTATCGCACCCTGGTCCTGACAAGGCTTCACATCTGAAGTCTCAGCCGGCACTCAAAGTAATGACTTTGAGCGTCTGTCTGGTCTTGTGCCTGTTGTTCTCGCCGGGCTGTCATAGTGCGGCCAAAAATCAGACCGTTCATCTGCCGGCCCGGCATAGCGTCAGCGCAGAACAACTGATTGTTCTCAGTGATTTCAAGTTGGGTGAAGATCACGAACTGTTTCAGGATCTGGTCAAGCTCCGCGAAGACGTCGGTGCCACGTTGAACATCCCGCTCAACAGCGAGCAGGTAACCGTGTATCTCTTCACCAACGAAGAGGCATACCGCAATTATCTGGATTCGACTTATCCCGGCTTACCTCCGCGGCGTGCCTACTTTGTCGGCACTCCCAAAGAACTGGCCGTGTATACGTTCTGGGGCGAACGCATTCAGGAAGACTTGCGGCATGAGTTTACGCACGGCCTGTTACACGCCAGCCTGAAAACAGTTCCCTTGTGGCTCGACGAGGGACTGGCCGAATATTTCGAAGTCGCCGGCAACACACCCGGACAAATTAACCGCGACCATGCAGCGCGATTGTCGGTAGCACTGAATAACGGCTGGAAACCCGACATGCAACGTCTGGAACAACTCGAAAAAGTCTCGCAGATGCAACGGGTGGACTACCAGGAAGCCTGGGCCTGGGTCCATTTCATGTTGAATGGCACACCGGAATCAAAGGACACCCTGCTGGAATATCTGGCAGATCTCAAAACCAACGCCAAACCGGAAGCGTTGAGTGCGCGGCTTCCACGGGACATTCCGGGCGTGGACCAGCGTTTTGTGAGTTATGTCGCGTCGCTGAATACCTTCCCGTCAAGGTAAACAGACCAGACACATTTCCCGCGAAGCACCGCCAATTTCGCCAGCCTCTGACTTGGGGGGCGCCTCACAATCAGCTAAGATGAGCCCGGCGTGCCTGTGTTTCCCCTCACGGCCGACTGACGACGTTCTCTTATACTGGATTTATTGAGATGCTGGCCCGACTGCGTCTGTTGCTCGAATTAATTCGCTTCAGTCATACGATCTTTGCACTCCCGTTTGCCCTGCTGTCTGCAGTACTGGCCTGGCGCGGCCAACCGTTTCGCTGGCAGGAACTGGCAGGCATTCTGCTGTGCATGCTGTTCGCCCGCTCGGCGGCGATGGCGTTTAACCGACTCGTCGATCGGGACATCGATGCGCTGAACCCGCGCACGCAAGGCCGCCATCTCCCTGCAGGATTGATCAGCGTTCGCGCCGTGTTTCTCTTCACCCTGCTGACATCTCTGGCCTTTATCGCCTCCACGCTGTTGTTTCTGCCCAATCGCTGGCCCCTGTATCTCTCGGTCCCTGTGTTGCTGTTTCTGCTCGGTTATTCCTATGCCAAACGCTTTACCATCTGGTGTCATTACTGGCTCTCAGCCGCCTTGATGCTCTCCCCGCTGGCAGCCTGGATTGCCATTCGCGGCAGCCTTTCACTGGAACCTGTTCTACTGGGACTGGTCGTTTTTTTCTGGGTCGGCGGATTCGATATTATCTATGCGTGTCAGGATGTCCATTTTGATCAGGAAAAACGGCTTTCCAGTATTCCGTCCCGCTGGGGAATTAAAAAAGCACTCCGTTTCGCTATGCTGAGCCACTTTATGACCATCGTCTGCCTGTTCAGCCTGTGGTACGTGGCGGCTTTGGGAATCCCGTTTCTGATTGCGATTCTTGCTGTCTCCTGCCTGTTGATCTACGAGCACCTGCTGGTGAATCCCGAGAACCTCGGACGCGTCAATCTGGCGTTTTTTCACGTGAATGCCGTGATCAGTATTGGATTGTTCTTTGTGGGATTGATCGATGTCTGGCTCGCATAAGCCGGTCTGAATCGTAATAATAAATGATAATTCCCGTGCTGCGATCTGCCAGACCGCAGCAAACCCGTTTGAACACGTAAACAAGCCCAAAAGCATCAACAGTCAGTCAGATGAATCTGAATCAAAACGAACAGAAACAGTTGGATTCCATTACCCGTAAAGTGGAAGCCGGAGAGCGGATCAGCTTCGACGAAGGGGTTTTTCTGGATGAGAAAGTCGATATTCTGACGCTGGGAGATCTGGCGAATCAGATACGCGAACGCAAGAACAGCAACTTCGCGTTTTATAACACCAACATCCATTTGAACCCGACGAACGTCTGCGTTTACCGCTGCAAGTTCTGTGCATTTCGTGCCGACCTCAAATCGCCCCGCGGTTACACCTTCACCGACGAAATGATTCGTGAGCGCGTGCAGGAAGCACGGGCGACCGGCGCGACGGAAATGCACGTCGTAGGCGGACTGCATCACCAGAAAAAATTTGACTGGTATCTGAACGTCGTTCGCATCATTCATGAAGAGTATCCCGAACTGCACATCAAAGCCTGGACTCCCGTGGAAATCAACTGGTTCAGCTTCATGACCAAACAGCCGACGCAGTGGGTTCTGGAACAGATGATGGAAGCCGGTCTTTCCAGTATGCCCGGCGGCGGAGCCGAGATTTTTCACCCCGAAGTGCGCGAACAGATTTGCGAACACAAGGCCGACGCGGAAAGCTGGCTGAACATTCATCGCGAAGCGCACGGCCTGGGTTTGAGAAGTAACGCCACGATTCTGTACGGCCACTATGAACAGGCCCGGCACCGCGTCGATCATCTCTGCCGGCTTCGAGACCTGCAGGATGAGACCGGAGGCTTCCAGACATTCATTCCCCTGGCATTCCATCCGGAAAATACAGGCATGTCGGAAATTCAAAAAGCGTCGGGATTGATGGACCTCAAAGTCATTGCCCTGTCGCGAATCATGCTGGACAACTTTGACCACATCAAAGCCTATTGGATTATGCTCGGCGAAAAGACGGCACAGACCGCGTTAAGTTTCGGCGCAGACGACCTGGATGGAACTGTCGTGCATGAACTGATTTACCATGATGCCGGTGCGAAAACTCCCGAAGGACTGACAGTCGAACAACTGCACCGGCTGATTGAAGAGGCCGGCCGAATTCCCGTCGAACGCGATACTCTCTACCGTCATGTCGTGCGAGAGGGGGCTGCCTGGAGAGTGGGTGAACCCATTCTGACTTCAGCCGTTTCCTGAATCATCGAGAGCGAGTTCAACGAAAACAAAACCGTCAATCATCAAACAGACTCGGGCGAAGCAGCCCCGGAAACGCTGCAGGTAACCTGACTTCGGGCTACTTCAAACCAGGAGAAACATCAGCCATGAATGAATCTGCCGTTTCTGATCAGTTGCAAGTGCAGGCATTTGATCACATTACGCTTGTGGTGAAAGACCTGGAAGCATCCCGCCAGTTTTATGTCGACTTTTTGGGCATGGGTCACGTCCCGCGACCGGCGTTTACGTTTGACGGGCACTGGTTTCAAATTGGAAACCAGCAGATCCACCTGATTCTCGAGCACGATCAGTCGGGCAGGGCAGGCAATACCGATCCCAATCAAAATACGCGAACCCATCATTTTGCGTTTCAGGTCAACGATGCAAAACAGGCCTATGAAAAGGCAGTCAGCCTGGGCATTCCCATTGTCTCGCCTCCCAAATCCCGGCCGGATGGCGCGACTCAGACTTTTGTAAATGACCCGGACGGGCATATTATTGAACTTTGCTCACTCTCCTGAGCGACCACATTTCAGCGGGATATCACTATTTTAACGGTTTTTCAAGCGTTCAAACGGGAAGTAGCGTCACAGGCACAAGTTAAGTATTCATCAGCACCAGAATCGACTGGAAATTCCACCAATCGATACGGTATACTGGAAGCCAGACCGCTTTCAGGTAAAGTAGCGCAGCTCAGACGGACAACCAGAAACCATACAGTTTTCAGCACGAGTAGAGAGGGACGGGGATCGCAATGACGGATGCACCCAAGAAAATGATCATTGGCTCAATGGCCGCTTCCGGGCTGGTGGCAGCACTCGCTCTGGTCGACATCATTGTGGGCATGCCTTTCCGAGGCAGCACCATCATGGATATCATGTTCCTCGTTTCTGCCGCCCTGGTTCTGTTTCTCTGCTGGGATGCCTGGAAAGATCTGCGCTGATTCTGCAGGCAAATCCCTGCCTGATGCATTGCAGCCACTTCAGTCATACGAATCCGACTTGGTGGCTTCGTCGTCTGCTGCCGGTTGCTGATTCTGAGATTTCTCCGCTGCCTCCCCCATCCATTCTGATAAGCGCTGTTCTGTTGATTTTGTGCTCGAGAACTCGGCTGCCTCATCGATGGTGTCTTGTGCTCCGGCCATCTCGGTCATTTGCTGCAGCAGCAGCCGAATGATCTGCTCGGCCTGTACATGCTCCTGCAGCCAGGTTTCCCGTTTTTCATCCCAGGCCGCATCACGCATTGCCAGTTGTTCCGCCTCATAACGCAATTGTTCGCTCCGCAGTCGTAACTGCTCATCCCGTTCAGCAACCCACTCCGAAAGGTCCTGCCGCTCCTGGCGAAATTCATCGCGATGCCGGTGGAACAATTCCTGCGAATGATCAAGTTCCTGTCGTTCTACAGACAAGGCTTCACGCAACTGCCGATAATGCGCGGCGAGTGCGTCGCGGGCTTTTTCCAGTCGTTCGCGGGCAGCCTCTTCGCCTTCGACCTGCGTGAGTTGTGCCCAGCCCTCTTCCAGCGCCAGACGCATTTCCAATGTGCCCCGATGGGTCTCTTCGACTTCGGCCCGCAAGGTATCCAGTCTCTCGCGGCGGCGTTCCAGATTTTCCGCGTGTAACGCCAGCATATCATGCTGTCGGCGCAGTTCTACTTTTTGTGCATCCCGTTCTTTTTGCCAGCTCGCATATTCGTCTGACATGCGCTGTTTCTGATTCAGCTCGTAACGTTCGACGGCACGACGCAGCTCGGCATGCAAAGACCGTTCTTTAACCAGGGATTCCTCACGCTGTGATAATAAATCGCGAAATCGATCAAGCTGTTTCATTCTTAAAATATGAATGCGTTCATTCTGTTCGTGCTGCTGCTGCTGAATCTGCTGCTGACGCTGAAAGTCGTGCTGATCCTGTTCAATCTGGCTCCGCAGACGTAACAGATGATTCTCCTGAAACTTGATCCGGTTCTCAATCAGTGTGCGTTTCTGCTCGAATGCATCTTCCCGCGACGCGTATTCGCGCTGCAGATCCTCGCGCTGAATTCGCAGCTGATGCTCGATTTCTTCGGAACGAATCACAAAATCGCGTTTGCGTGACTCCAGTTCCTCTTCTTCTGCATGCCTGTGCGACTTCCATTCGGCTTGCTGTGTTTTCAGTTCCAGTTCCTGATTCTCTTTGCGGGAGGTGAGTTCTGCTTCGACTTTCCTGATCGTGGTTTCGTGCAGTTCACGCTCTCGTTTCAGATGGTTCAGTTCCGTCTGCTTCACGCCCCGCCACTCATCCCGATCGCGGTCCAGATCCGTTCGCTGGTCGGCGAGTGTCTCGAGGACCTCTTCATGAATGCGGTTCCGTTCGTGAATCAGATCCAGCCGCTGTCGCTCCAGCGCTTCCCGCTGTTGCGAAAATTCGATCAGAATCTGATCCCGCAATTCGCTGCGTTCCTGCTTCAGCGCATCCTGGGCTTCGAAAACTTTCTCCTGCTCCTGCGATACGGTTCTCGCCAGTTTTTCGCACTCGACTGCTTTGCGGATTAACTCCGTTTCTTTTGCACGAAGATTCGTCTCGCGTTCGTCATACTGCTCTTCGATCTGACCGACCCACATCCGGATTTTGCGTCGTTCGTTATCGATATCATTGAGTTGACTGTTCAATGTCTGTTCGCGTCGGCTGACTTCCGCAAACTGTGCTTTCAGATAACTGGCAATCTCACCAGCCTGAGTTAACAGCTCCGCCCCCGTTAATGAAGCGCCCGCTTCTGCGGCCCCCTGGCTCTGCATTTCCGCGGCAAACGCGGCGAAAGAAAAACTTTTCTGCAGCGCTGCCTGCTTCTGGGCACTGAAAAAGGACTCCGCTTCTGTCGGGCGGTCCTGCTGCTTGCCATGCGCCTGATCGGCCCGGCGTTCAGTGCCTTCTGGACCGGAAAGGGGACGCGAACTCGCCAGATCCTCGCCGCTCGGTTTCACACCTGAAAACGGAGAGAATGTTTGTGATTTCTGGTCAGGCC
>NZ_CALFPF010000789.1 GCF_937919775.1 uncultured Gimesia sp. | reverse complement strand
TAGGGTGACATAAAATGGGTTTGAAAGTTGATAAAGATCTACCATTTAAAGATGTGCTGGCAGTGCCATGAATGAGAAGCATGCGTTTACTATCGAGCAGCTTCATCAATTCCGGCAACTCAGCAATCGGCTGAGACATCTCAAGATGTCGAAACAGGAAATGGCCGACCAGATCGCGAAATTGGAGAGAGAGCAGCGTCAGGCAGACGAGGAAGCCGCTGAAATGGAGGAACGCCTCAACGGCGAATTTGCAGAGCTTGCTGAGGTCGCCGATCTGTTCAGCACTGCCCAAGCAGTCCCAGACACCATTTTGCCCTTGGAAGAAACGAATTACGTCACGAGGGACAAGAAGGAGCTTCTGCTTGTCAACATGATGCGGGCGTACAAGCGAGCTAACCCAGACGCGAATACGATCACATACACAGAGGTCAAGAACACGCTGGCCGAGCAGTATAAGATCGAGACGAGAAGTATCGCCAACTTCTTTCTCGGCATCCTGTCGGACTATGAGACCGTCGGCGGCAATCGCAACAAGGCAATCGTCATTCCGAAAGACTACTAGCTCGCCCGATCCATTGGCGGCATGTTGTCGGAACTGTGCGGTCAGGAGAGGTTTTGGCGAGTTTTTGGCGGAAGCCAAACTCGCAAAAGACAGCGAAAAGCATTGTTTCCCTATCCGATTGATAGGGGGAGTACACCCGGAGGGATTCGAACCCCCAACCCCCGGTTCCGAAGACCGGTGCTCTGTCCAGTTGAGCTACGGGTGCTTAGTTGTTTTCTTTGACGCTTTGAATGCGACTCAGGTTCTTCGCGAACACATTCCATCGCGTATTTTACTCCAGCCAGTCGCTCATCTTCTGGTGCAACTTGTTGTGACTGTTTATGTTACTGAAATCAGGAACAGATGCAACTGCTGCGAAGGGCGATTCTAGCATTCCCGTCGTAAAAAACAAGCCGACCACGATTGTTGAACCTTAAAGGGGAGAATTCAGTCTGGCGTGATCAATGTCATATGACTTTCGCTGATTTTGAGACGATAGAATTTACTCATCGGCATTCGTTGCTGCTTGACTCTCTGATCTGATTCGGTTGTGATGGTGTTGATTACGTAAGAAAGTTAAGCTGAACCCGTATCGGCATGACTTCCGTGCGAACAGATTGTGAAGGGCGGCTGCATCTGGAGCTGCCCTCGATCCTGCATCCCGCTGCTTATCAACGAGAGGTCCTGCCTGTTATGAAACGTTCCCAAACTGCTTTTGCGTTTTCATGTTTACTGATGACTTTGGTGTTCCCGCTGAATTTGGGACAGATTATCGCAGGTCAGGAAAGTCAGTCGACTGCAAATAAACCGAAACTGGCTGGTGCGCGGCCTGTGATTTATGCGATCAATTATGCATCACTTCAGGAAGCCATCGATGCGATTCCGGAAGAAGGGGGAGTGGTTCAACTCCCACCAGGTAAATTTGAGATCGAAGAGCCTCTGGTCATCACCAAAGGGGATGTCCTGATAATTGGTTCCGGTTCGGCGACTCATATTCATAATAAAAATGAAGCAGGTAAAGATGCGATTTCCATTCACCCGCCGGCGGACGCCAAGCTTCCGGATGGCAAAAAAGATCCGAAACCTCGCATCTGGCGTGTACAGTTACAGAATTTTCGCGTGACCGGTAATGAAAAAAGTGGACGGGGAATCAACGCCAAATGGGTTCAGGAAATCTACGTTCATGGAGTGACCTGCAGTTATCATGGCGGTGACGGGATCTTACTGGATTTCTGTTTTGAAGACCCCCGTGTTTCTGATTGTCTGATCACATATAATAAAGCGACCGGGTTGAATGCCATCGGCTGTCACGACATTGTCGTTTCGGCAAATCACTTTGAAGAAAATCTGGACGCGCTGCATTGTATTGATGGATTTAACCTCTGTATGAGTGGCAATAACCTGGATGATCATCTGCGCGATGGCGTGATTATTGAAAATACTTACGGTTCGATCGTCTGTGCGAACATGATCGAACAATGCCAGGGCAGGGCGATTGTTCTCGACAAGGAATGTTATGGAATCACGCTGT
>NZ_CALFPF010000788.1 GCF_937919775.1 uncultured Gimesia sp. | reverse complement strand
CAAATTCCTCACCTGAAATATAAGAATTTCTGCTAAATTATCCAGAGGAAGATATTACAAATCCCCCAGACTTGGCACATTGGTTGCATTTCAGTATGAGTGAGCCTCTGAATTGTTCGAAGTTTTGGTTGGATATGGTCGCAATAACGCCATTGACCATATTTTTCAAAGTAAATAAACTTCGGAAAGAGAAGAACTTACAGAAATAAAATGGAATCTGGTCAGGAATGATCTGTGGGCGGTACGCGCTCTGGCAATCCTGGGACAGGCCGTTGTTACTGCCAGTATGACAGTCAACATGGTCTGGGCCAGAAGTAATATTGAAGACTATTTTTCGAGAATTCGAGTTCAGGTTAAAAAATGGAATTCCTAGACAAACTGGGTGAATGGCTGGCAGTAGTAACGACATGGTTCGAACGCTTTCTGACAGGTTTGTTCGGATCATCGAATGAGCGGCAGATTCGAAAGCTGGGTTTTGTCAGAAGCAAGGAAGGCCGGGATGAAATCGTTCCCGGTTCGATGCTGGCAGAAATTGACAGTTTCGAACCCGAGTTAATGAAGCTGTCAGATGCCGAGCTGAAACAGACGGCGTCCAAGCTACGCGCGCGCCTGGATGCGGGGGAAACGCTGGATGACATTTTGACTTACGCCTTTGCAGCGGTACGCGAGTCTGCGCGGCGTAATTTGAGTATGCGGCATTACGCCGTACAGATGATCGGGGGCTATTTCCTGCATAAAGGGATGATTGCTGAAATGGTGACCGGGGAAGGAAAAACGCTGGTTTCCTCCTTGCCTGCGTTTCTGAATGCCTTGTCGGGTAAAGTTCATATTGTGACGGTCAACGATTATCTGGCACTCCGTGATATGGAGTGGATGGGGCCGATTCATATTGAACTGGGTCTGACGGTGGGAGCAATCCAGTCCCGGATGGGACCTGAAGAACGGCAGAAGCACTACGGCTGCGATATCACCTACGGAACGAATAACGAATTTGGTTTCGATTATCTGCGCGATAATATGAAACCTGTGAAAGAGCTGCAGGTACAGGGGCCGCTGAATTACGCCATCGTCGATGAAATTGATAACATTCTGATCGATGAAGCCAGAACACCGTTGATTATTTCCGGACCGGCTCAGGACGACCTGACAAAATATTCCAAGGCGAATTCGGTTTCACTCAAGCTGACGCCGGGAGTCGATTTTGAAGTCAAGGAAAAAGAACATACCTGCCATCTGACGGATGCGGGCGTGAAACATGCGGAAGAACTGGCCGGTGTCGAAAGTTTTTATACAGCGGGCAATATGGAGTGGCCGCATTTAATCGATAATTCACTCAAGGCGCATCATCTTTATAAACGTGATGTGAACTATGTGGTTCAGCAGGGCGAAGTGATTATCGTCGACGATCACACCGGCCGATTGATGCCGGGGCGTCAGTGGGGCGATGGTCTGCATCAGGCTGTGGAAGCCAAAGAGGGTGTTCGGATTAAGGAAGAATCGCAGACGCTGGCGACGATAACGCTACAGAACTTCTTTAAGCTGTATGACAAGCTTGCCGGGATGACCGGTACTGCGATGACCGAAGCGGAAGAATTCTGGAAAATCTATAAGCTGGATGTGGTCAGTATTCCCACCAACCGTCCAATGCAGCGGATTAATCATCCGGACGTGATTTATCAGACGGAGAAAGAAAAGTGGACGGCGATTGCTGATGAAGTTCGGGAAGTTCACAAGCTGGGTCGTCCGATTCTGGTTGGAACGGTTTCGATCGAGCAGTCGGAAATCGTCAGTCATCGGCTGAGTAAATATGGAATTCCGCATAATGTGCTCAATGCGAAACATCACGAGCGCGAAGCCGAAATCATCGCTCAGGCAGGGCGCAAAGGGGCCGTGACCATCGCCACCAACATGGCAGGCCGCGGTACGGATATCATTCTGGGGGGAAGTGCTGAACACCTGGCCTGGGATGAACTGAGCAAGAAATATGAATCGCGTTTGCAGGTGCCCAAAGCGGAATGGGATCAACTGGTTAAAGAGATTGAAAAACGCGAAGGCATGGATATTGAAGCCGATGAAGTTACCCAGTTGGGGGGCCTGCATGTGATCGGCTCTGAGCGCCACGATTCCCGCCGCATCGATTTGCAGTTACGCGGGCGATCTGGCCGTCAGGGGGACCCGGGTTCCAGCCGCTTCTTCCTCTCGCTGGAAGATAAGCTGATGCGTGTTTTTGCCGGTGAATGGGTTAAAAATATTCTGGCGCGGCTGGGGATGGAAGAGGGAGAAGCTATTGAGAGCGGAATGGTCTCCAAGCGGATCGAGGGAGCCCAGAAAAAAGTCGAAGAACGCCATTTTGAGCAGCGTAAGCATCTGCTCGAATACGACGAAGTGATGGACGAACAACGCAAAAACGTCTACGGGTATCGGCAGAGGATACTGGATGGTTGTAATTGTCGCGATTTGATTCTCGAAATGATCGAACGACAGATTGATGAAGAAGTCGAACGTCTGCTCGACAGTAATTATCGCTGGGATACGATCGCAGCCTGGTGCAGTCAGGAAGCGCATATCGACGTCGAAGCTGATAATGTTCACGATATGACCTACGAGCAACTGGTGGGTTACCTCAAAGATGAGGCTAGTCTGCAGGCAGATGATTTAATTGCCGAACAGATCAACGAAAATCTTCCGGAAGAATATGAAGATGACTGGAACTGGCAGGCACTTTCCAAGTGGGTAAACGCCTATTTCAATCTGAATCTGAATGATCGCGAATTAAGGAAAATCGGCCGCGACGGTTTGCATCAATTCCTGTACGATCACGCGCAGAAAGCCATTGAGCGAATCGATTTTACACCTTTAGAAACATTTCTCGATCCGGCCTGGGGAACACGTTCTCTGGTCGGTTATCTGAGTTATCAGTTTGGTATCGAGGTGGATCCCGAAACATTCAAAGATCTGAATATTCCTGAATCCAAAGCGAAAATCCTCGAAAAAGTCAAAGAGCTCTACCGGGAAAAAGAAGTTACCTTTCCTGTGACCGTCGGGATGTATAATTTCCTGGGGAACCAGCAGGCAGGTAATGAAGCCAACAGCCGCGTTGGTCTGGTGAAATGGGCCAACTCACGATTTCATTCCCAGCTGGACCTGGAAGCACTAAAAGGCAAGCAGATTAGTGAGATCCAGAACATACTCTCCGCTGAAAGTGAAAAAGTCTTTGTGAACGGAGAAATCTCTTCACAAATTGAACAGTTCCTCACCAAAGCACATTCTTCAGAGCAATCTTCTGCCTCCGGAAATGGTGTGCATGCAGGTCATCAGAATCCGGGCTTAGGTGAACTGGTAATGTGGGCCAACCAGGAACTGGAGACGAATTTAACGACAGAAGAACTGGAACCGTTATCCGATGACGCAGTCCGTTCACGTTTGTATCAGGCTTATAATCAGCGGTATCGCCCCGAGCTGAGCCAGGCGGAGCGTTCTCTGATTCTGGAAGTGCTGGATACGTCCTGGAAAGATCATTTGTATTACATGGACCACTTAAGGTCCGGCATTGGTCTGGTCGGTTATGCTCAAAAAGATCCCAAAGTCGAATATCGTCGCGAAGGGATGAAAGCCTTCACTGCCATGTGGGGGCGGATTGGTCAGCAAGTGACGTCGGCCATCTTCCGTCTGGAAAAACAGAGTCCTGATTTTGTCGGTTCTTTGTGGCAGGTGACTGCGACGGTGCATGAGGAAGTGACTGATGATTACAACTACGATGAGCCCGTTGGTGATTCCGGCAGTGCTCCCGAGCCCGATCATCACTCGATCGAGCCTATTGTGAATCAACAGCCTAAAGTCGGCAGAAATGATCTCTGCCCCTGTGGAAGCGGGAAGAAGTTTAAAAAGTGCTGCGGAAAAAATCTGTAGTATTGATCGTTTAAGCGGTAACGAAGCTCAGAACTGCGAGGGGAATGGAATCCCGTGCGTTTATTTTCATACATCTTGAATCTGGCTTACGGCCTGCTGCTGGTGGTCGTTTCACCGGTGATTTTCTATCGGTTATTGATGCTCAAGAAATATCGATCCGGCTGGGATCAGAAATTTCAGGGGAATCTGCCGATTCGGAAAAATGACCGTCCGTGCCTGTGGTTTCACGCGGTAAGTGTCGGCGAAGTACTTCAACTGCCGCCTTTATTGCAGGCACTGGAAGCGAAAATACCCAATGTGGAATTTGTGATTACGACAACCACTCATACCGGGTTTGCGGTTGCCCGAGAGAAATTTCCCCAGCATGAAATTTGTTATTTTCCACTGGATTTTTCCTGGGCCGTGCAGCGTGCACTACAGCGAGTTCAGCCGACGGCGGTGATTCTGGTCGAAATGGAACTCTGGCCTAATTTTGTGCTGGCGGCAGAGAAATTCAAGATTCCCGTTTCCATTATTAATGGCCGCTTGAGTGAAAAGAGTTTTCGTGGTTATTGGCGGATTCGCAAGTTGATCGGCCCGCTGTTGAACCGCCTGCATCTGATTGCCGCTCAGACGGAAACTTACGCCGAACGGTTTCAGAAGTTGAAAGGGAATCGCGAACGAATTCACGTGACGGGTTCCATCAAATTTGACGGGATTGAGGTCGAGAGGAACAATTCGCTCACACGAGAGCTGAAAAATACATTTCAATTGAAAGAATCAGAGACAATTCTGGTGGCAGGGAGCACGCAGTTTCCGGAAGAACGCATCGCTTTGGATGTTTATCTGGAAGCCAGGAAGCGGTTTCCCCAGCTGCGACTGATACTCGTGCCCCGTCATCAGGAGCGGTTTGAAGACGTCGCCGGAATTGTAAAAAATTATGGATTGCCGCTCATTCGCCGCAGTCATCAGCGGCAGGATGCTGCCAAAGCAGTTCTGCCTTTTTCTACCAGTGAAAAACCGTCGATTTGCCTCCTGGATACACTGGGAGAGTTAAAGTCCTGCTGGGGACTGGCTGATTTCGCGTTTGTGGGAGGCAGCCTGACGAAACGCGGCGGACAAAATATGATTGAGCCGGCAGGTTATGGTGCCGCTCTGATGTTTGGTCCAAATACCTGGAACTTTAAAGATGTTGTCGAAGCTTTGATCCAGCATGAGGCGGCGACAGTGGTTCGGGATCAGGCTGAACTGTTTGAGACCCTCACAGGCTGGCTGAAAGACCCTCAAAAAGCAAAGGACCAGGGGGGACGGGCACAGACATTTGTTTTGAATCAACGGGGGGCTACGAATCGGACTGTGGATCTGATTGTCCCTCTGGTTGTGGATTCTGAAGCGATTTGCAGAGAGCGTGCTGCTTAGATTTGCAGAGAATATTTTGCGACTACGTATGAAAACAGGTCGGATCTTTTGAGAAACCTTGTCCAAAACGTTAACCTAGAGGTGAGAAACGCTTGTTGAGTTCCGGTGGGGGCTCTACAATTATGCTCAAATCGTATTGGTTGTCTTGTTTTTCAATGGCGATACAGTCTGTCATACCTAAAGTATGGTGGGTTTAAGTGGCTCAAAAGACGCAATAGTCAGCCCGAGGTCGGGCTCAACACATTTCACGACCACGTTAAATGCAAAAGGGTGGAGTAACGCATGGCTAATTTCTCGTTCACTAGTGAATCGGTCAGTATGGGGCATCCTGACAAAGTATCTGATCAGGTTTCGGATGGTATTCTGGATGCGTTGCTGGCTGGCGATCCTTATTCACGCGTCGCTTGTGAAACTCTGTGTACAACCGATTTTGTTGTACTTGCAGGAGAGATTACGAGTAACGCCCAGGTCGATTATGAGAAAATTGCCCGGGATGTGATTCGGGATATTGGCTACACCAGCAACGATATTGGCTTTAATGCAGATACCTGTGAAGTTCTGGTAAAGCTGCATCAGCAGAGTGCAGATATTGCACAAGGCGTTGATGCGGAAGGGGCGGGAGACCAGGGGCTGATGTTTGGTTATGCCTGCAACCAGACAGAAGAATATATGCCGGTACCGATTGCACTTTCTCATCGAATTTTAAACAGGCTTACTGAAATTCGACAGAATGGCGAAGTCAACTGGTTATTACCCGACAGCAAAAGCCAGGTGACTGTCGATTACGAAGACGGCAAGCCTGTTGGGGTTTCAGCCGTTGTGGTTTCAACGCAGCATACGGACGATGTGACCCAGGAAGAGATCCACCAGTTTATCATTGAAAACGTCATCAAGGATGTGGTTCCGGCCAACTTTTTGAGTGATCAAACAAAATATCATATCAATCCGACCGGTCGGTTTGTGATTGGTGGCCCGCATGGCGATACCGGACTGACAGGACGAAAAATCATTGTCGATACGTATGGCGGCTGGGGACGCCATGGCGGTGGTGCTTTCAGTGGTAAAGATTCCACCAAAGTCGACCGTTCCGCAGCTTATATGGCACGTTACATCGCTAAAAATATTGTAGCTGCGGGGCTGGCTTCTGAATGCGAAGTTCAGCTTTCTTATGCCATCGGTGTTGCTGAGCCAACCAGTATCTACGTTGATACCAAGGGAACTTCAGTCATTCCGGAAGAGAAAATTTCTGAACTGGTCAGAGACCTCTTCCCACTGAACCCACAGGGAATTATCAATCATTTGCAGTTGCGTCGACCGATTTTCAGAAAAACCACCTGGGGCGGACACTTTGGTCGCAATGATCCCGATTTTACCTGGGAAGCGACAGACAAAGCTGCTGAATTGAGAGACGCTGCCGGACTGGGAGCTGAGATTCCTGAACCGCAATTTGCCATTTCCTGAACTCAGGCTGTTGTTTGACTTGTGAAACAACACCTGCCGGGCAGAATGGAGGATGCTCGACATGAAAGAAATAAAGCACTGTCTCAATCCAATCAGGGAGAGATCCAATCAGGGAAAGTCGTCTCGTTTGAGATGGCTTTTCCCTTTTCTTTTCATCAGCATCAATACCCTGATCGCAGGAATGTTGGTGTTGATGCGGGGGACAGGTGTCTTTCAGGTTCAGCAGAGTCTGTTACCCCTCGTGACAATTGGCGGCCTGCTGGCGTGCAGTTCTACTGGCACGCTGCTTTTGATTCGTTATCTAAGGCTGATGAGTCTTTCAGGCGGTCAAAAGAGCCTGTTGACTCTGACGCTGGTTCTGCCGGTGTTGGCAGGCATGTTTGCGATGCTGCCGGCAGGAGGATTGACAGTGATCGGCGGCTTGTCCCTCGGTCTGGTCTATTTTCTGGCTTTTGCAGGGGTTCTGGAGTTGATCCATCGTGAGGGATTAAAATCTCCCGATTCAGAAATAATTCCTTTCCAAAGCCAGAATCATGATGCGTTTTACAATCCTGAGGATCAAAGGCAAGTTTCCGGTGATCAGCTGGCTATACCTGAGGAAACACTGGCTGAAGCAGAGCCGGAAGTGAT
>NZ_CALFPF010000787.1 GCF_937919775.1 uncultured Gimesia sp. | reverse complement strand
TTTAGTTATAAATCTTGAGTATGAACGAAAATTTGGAGAAGTCATTGCAACTCAAAACGCAATAAAACAAAAAATCCTGACTCCGGCAATCGGTCGTGATGATGTTTTGATTCAGATAAAAAGCTCTCCGAACGGGCGTTTCGCCTTACTTGTATTTAACACAGGGCAAGTGACGATTGTCGACTTACAAACAGGAACTCTCGAATCGATTATTCGAACAAATGATAAAGAAATTGTCGATGTCGATTATCACTCTGATCAAAAAACGCTGTTAGTCGCCTCGTTTCGCGGAGGCGTTACGGCCTGGAATACGGAAACGTTTCAAAAAACCGGATCGCTGCAACTGTATGACGCGCGGCTTGACAGTTTAAGGTCGCGTGTAACGAAAAAAGGCTTTGATATCGTCTTGGGAACACGGGACACAGGCCTGATCGTCAAATCGAGCGTCTTTCCAGAATCAGAACAAAAACCACAACAACCAACTGCACTCAACCTGCCTTTTGGTGGCCCTCTGCCTGATGAATAAGTGTGACCTCGGAGCCTCGTTTCCAGTTGGTGGATCGGGAGTAATACGTGATCTATCAAGACCAGCCCCCTTTTCCAGACCCGGGTCTCCCGATATCATGTGCAGCGTCGGAGAGACGACGGTAGCGCGCAATCCCCGAATGAATGGTTTTGAATTCATCATAACGAACTGGAGAAATCAACGTGATTGAACATACTGTGACCTTCCTGCTGAAACATGCCTCGGGATCGCGGGAAGAACAGACGTTTCTTAATGCGGCTTTGGCTTTGGCAGACATTCCCGGGGTCAAAGATTTTACCATCCGGCATCAGACCAACCCCAAGAATAAACATACGTTCGGCATCGCGATGCGTTTCGAGTCGGAGGCAGAGTATCAATTTTACACGGCTCATGCAGACCATGCCGCCTTCGTGCAGAAGTATTGGCTGAATGAGGTGGTTGACTTTCAAGAAGCCGATTTCGAACCCCTCGTTGCCACCAGTCATCCTCACTGAAAGCGTATGGTGTTTCCGTTTCTAAAACAAACACCACTTCCCAAGCCGATAGAGTGCTTCTGGTCAAGGATCTGGTAAAATAAAATGTGAACCATTCTCTTCGACGGCACGCACAGGCTGCAGGATTTCCGATGATCTTACGACTCTCCCACAATCTCAATCAGAAACTGAAAACCGGCAAACTGAATGCGCTGCCATTACATGAGAATCCGTTTGCCGACTGGTCGTGCCGTCTGTTTTATGCCAATCACAAGCAGTATATTCTGCTCAGCAACTCGAAATCTCTTTATTCCTGTGTGATGGCAGGCAAAGGGGTCACCAACGAGAAGAAGTTCGCTCAAGCGGCCTTCGAATGCATTCGAGATTTTACCGCCGATGACGCACAGCAATGGGCATTTCGAAAGTATATTGCTCCTGAACAAAACAGGGTTCAGGTGGGGAAAGCCTTAAGTCGTTCTGTGACGAGTTGTATGAATCAACTTGTCGAGTACGCGCAGGATCTGCTGATTGACGATCAACTGTCGCCTCACGAAGCAGGCTTCAAGATCAATGATTTTTTATTGTCGACCATCGCGATTAAAGAGTCTGACTGGTACGGCACACCCAACGATGCATTCAAGCATATGGTGAGCCAGATGAATGAGTCGGTGGACGCGATCGGGGAAGAACCAGTTCCAGATGAGACGAAACAGGAGTCACAGCCGGCAACCTGGTTCGTTTATATTCTGCAGTGCGCGGATGGCTCACTCTACACGGGCATCACGACCGACCTGACCCGCAGATGCACGCAGCACAATGCGGGAACGGCTGCACGCTACACGCGCAGTCGTCTTCCCGTCAGCATCGTGTATCACGAGATTCAAGCCACCCGCAGCTTAGCGTTGAAACGAGAACTGGCGATCAAGGCCCTGTCGAGAACAGAAAAAGAAGTACTCATCAAGTCGATGATGTGAGATCAGACCATATTCTCCCTCCATCACACATGAAACTGATCGACTTGATCAATGCGTAGCGTGACTCTGAAATCCATCATTCAGTCAGGTAATCGCGAAATTGTCGATAAGGAGGTCGTCGCAAAAACAGACCGCGCTGACTCACAAAACGTTTCAGATCAATTCGGTGATCAATTCCCGACGTTCAAGAATATAACGGGGTCTTCCGCTATGATCGAGGAATGTTGTGGCAGGGTCGATGCCCAGATGGCGATACAGCATCGCCAGCACATTTTCGGGACGATAGGGGGCATCTGCCGGCGTACCGCCTTGCGCATCGGAAGCGCCAATCACCTGACCGGTTTTGATTCCGCCCCCCGCCAAAGCGACGCTCATCACGCGTCCCCAGTGGTCCCGACCGGCAGTCCGATTGAATTTCGGTGTCCGGCCAAATTCACCCATGGCCACGACCATTACTTTTTTGTCGAGACCACGTTCATGCAGGTCTTCCACGAGAGCCGCAAACGCACGGTCATAAGGGACGCCCTTTTCTCGCATGCGTTTGACCAGATCGCGATGATCGTCCCAGCTGGGGCCGGTCACGCGCACGGAAGCCACGGTCACACCATGTTCCACCAGCCGGCGTGCGAGCAGAATATTCTGGCCAAAAGAAGTCATGCCGTAACGCGCGCGGGTTTTCTGATCTTCCTGTGAGAGATCGAAAGCATTGCGGGCTGAGTCACCCGATACCATCTCGAAGGCTTCTTTCGTGAATTGATCGATGGCATCGCCGACCCCGTTGTTGTCTATAATTTCGCGAGTGGCGTCGAAACCCTTCAATAAGGCCTTGCGGTTCTGAAGGCGCTCTGCGGTCAAACCACTTAATAAAGTGAGGTTGGGAACCGTAAAGTTTTTTGCATCTGCATCGCGCGCGGTGATGAAGGAATTGAAGCCTTTACCCAACCAGGCGGCACGACCAAAGCGCATCTCTCGTGGCAACGACACATACGCCGGAATGCCGTCTGCATTACTGCCGCGCACTTTGGAGGTAATACAGCCGATACTCGGCATCTCATTTTCTCTGTTCTGACGATCACGCAGGTAATAACCGGTTTGTGTCAGATGGCTGCTGGTGCCATGGCTGCCGGAATCGTGATGAATCGAACGGATAATCGCCATTTTATCGAGTACCCGCGCCTGCTCTTTCATGAACTCGCTGAACTGCACTCCGGGGACTGCTGTGCTGATCGGATTGAGGGGCCCCCGGTATTCGGAAGGTGCATGCGGTTTGGGATCATAAGTTTCATGCTGGGCCGGCCCCCCTGCCAGCTCCAGAAAGATGATCGCCGTATCCTGCTTCGAACGTCCCCGTTCCGCAGCGTGCGCCTTCAGGCGGAGAATCTCGGGAAGTGAAAGGCCCATTAAGCCGGTCAGACCCGCTTTCACAACGGACCGTCGGGAGATGCCATCACAAAATTCTGCAGTTCGCTGAGACATTCCTGCTCCTTTCCCTGAGGATTGTGGCGAGATTGATCCAGGGTTAGCAATTATTGTCTGTTGGTGGGACGATTACACATCTACGCTTGTTAATATATCGAAATCGGGATCTCGCATCAACACTTGTTAATGTATTTAAGGCGGGATTTCCTGTCTAAATGGAGCCTGAAACCGCTACAGACCTGAAGAATTCGTTATTTTAACAGCACTTTTCATTCGGATTTTGAATGAGCAGATGGGAAAATTGACCCTCTAAAGACAATACTCCCTACTTCAACCCCATCGGCTCTCCCAGCACCTGAATGCTCAGCAGGTGATGTGAAGGCATTTTGGTGCCGCGTTCGACGACGGAGGTTTTGCCGTTTTTCTCGAGGTCGGCTTTGGTTAACGTCCACAGCACTTTTTTATCGCGGTTGATTTCAAAAGCCTGCACTTCGTTGTTCATCCCCTTCCGGTGGTGATAGTCGGAATTGATCACGACCAGGTTTCCGTTTTTGCGCACCTGCACGCCGACGGGGTAGAGGAGTTCGAAACCCAGATCGTCTTTCTTGTCCAGCTCCCAGGTGATCTTGCCGTCCGGGTCGACTTCAATGATGCGATAAGAGGTGATGCAGGGGACCAGCGTGCGGCCGTTCGCCAGACGGATCGCGGTGAAGGGGCGATCGTTGTCGTTCAACTTGTACCGCCAGACCTCCTTGCCGTCGGCGTTCAGTTCGAGGATCACCTTGTTATCGCGATACGATATCAGATACGTGCCTTGCGGCGTTTTCCGTGCCTGCATATAGCGGTTGTGCGGGTTCTTGCCGCCATCGGGCAAATCAATCGACCGCGTCACCTGTTTGTCGCGGTTGACCTCCAGCAGCTTTTGGTTGCCGCAGTCCAGTATCAAAACCTTGCCATCCTTGAGCGGCTGGCACGAGTTGATTTCCTGCTTGCCTGGTTCCCTGGGTACTTTAAAATCCCAAACGGTTTCTTTGTCTTGATTCACTTCGCGCACGCCAAACCGATGGCAAAACAGTACGTTCCCGTTCGTTAGTTTCCAGGCATCATAGACCGTTTCAATGTCCGTGTCCTGATAATGCCAGACGATATTGTTTCCCTCATCCAGCTCCATCAGCCCTTCGCCATAACCGATCAAAAGTCGCTGCCCGGCTGTTACGTTCGGCGTGTCTGCTCCAGCGACCATGTCCACTTGCAGCAGGACGCAGGCCAATAAGGTCATCCAGAGGGAAGTGTGAATTTTCATGTTGCACTTTCTATTGAGCGTTGTGTGTAAATCAGGTTGAAGTTTCAGGCACCAGCTTGACCGGATACGTATTTCCCGAAGCGAATTGCGGCACATAAATCGCGCCGTCGGCAGCCACGACCAGATCGTGCGGATGGCGGAAGAAGCCCCCTTGCTGGTGCATGGGCTGCAGCGTGCCGTCGACGTAGTGGGGCGCCCTTCCGCCGATGTTGGAGACGATACGATAATCGCGATCGAGGACCGAAAGATAGCCCTTGCTTTCCCGGTCTTTCGGCCAGTTATCCGCCAGATGAGGCACGAACATATAGTCGCCGACGATCTGAATCATGCGTGGATTCGAGCCGGGCAACGGAATTTCCTGGATCAGTTTACCGTCCAGCGTCAGCCGTTTGATCGTCTGCTGATCGCTCATCGCGATGACCAGTTCGGGTTCGCCGGAACCGCGTGTATCAATCACTCCTCCATGCGGCCCCCAATGTGCGATGCCCCCTTCCGGGCCGCCGAAGTAGTGCAACAATTTGCCTTCCCGGTTGTAGCGCATGATGTAGTCTTTGCCGTACCCGTCCAGCACGAAAAAATCGCCGTTGGGCAGGTGCAGCGTCCAGGCGGGGCGAAACTCTTTTTCGCTGGCATATTTGCCCGTCGATTTGGGATACGTCAGCTCCGTCAAGATTTCGCCGTCCAGCGTGGTCTTGAAGACCCGATTCAGATTGAGATCGGTAATAAACAGCACCTCCCGATTTCCTTCGTTCACAATCTCCAGACCATGCGCGCCGGGAAAACGCGTGCCCCACTTATTCAACAACTGACCGTTTTTGTTGTAGACGATGACATTGTTCGCCAGATGATCGGTGAGTAGATAAATCCGTCCCTGCGAATCGACAACCATCGCACTGCAGTTTTTCACCGGCGTTTTTTCGTCGAGCACACCCCAGCCCGCGACAGGACGATACTGAAATTTGCCCTGGCCCAGCAGCGGCAGTTTCTTCTCGCCAGCGATCAGTTGATCGGCTCCCAGTGCGCAGGCCCCCGCGAACATGGTCTGATATAAAAAATCGCGTCGATGAAGCCAGCGGTTTGACATGGTCTGCTCCTGTAGTGCTGCGTCGAATCAAAGTCTAATCATGGGGATTCAGGATGTTTTTCCAGTCCGGATATACGGGCCGTGTGGTGCTGTCCTTACCCCCTTGTACGGGAGGGGCAGGGGGCATGGTGGCGAGTGTCTGCTGCAACATCCGCCGGGTTTGTTCTCCGCGCTCACCGGCCTGTTCGGCGGATAGATTCTGACTCTCGGTGAGATCCACGGGCACGTTGAAAAAACGGCCGTCGCGGTAGAGTTTGAACTCCGCATCGCGCACGTATTGACTTCCCTGGAAGCGACCCCAGTAGGGTTGATAGTGACAGAGCACCCAGTCGCGGGGCTGGCCCGGTTGGCCGTTCAATTGAGGTAAGAAACTCCGGCCGTCGATGGGGTCCTCTTTCCCGAGCTGCACGCCTGCCATCGCGGCCAGCGTGGGATAAAAGTCGGTGAAGTCGATCAGGTCGTCCAGCACTTTGCCCTCGGGCGTGTGCCCTTTCCAGTAGGCAACCAGCGGCACGTGCGTGCCCATGTCGGTGGTGGAACCTTTGCCTCCGTGAATGGTCTGGCCGTTCCATTGTGAGGTGATTTGCACGTTCGTGCCATTGTCGGCCGTGAAGAGAATGAGCGTGTTATCCAACTGCCCGACTTCGTCAACTTTGTCGACCAGCTTGCCGACGATTTTGTCGAGGTAGTTGACCATCGCAATAAAGTTTGCTTTCCGCGCCTGCTTGTCCTTGGGCTGTTTGTTCGCGGCCTGGGTACGGGGTGCGTTGCCAATCGTATCGGGGGTCGGCACAAAGGGATCGTGAACCAGCGTCGTAGGATAATAGACAAAAAAAGGCGCGTCTTTATTTCGCTCGATAAAGTCACACAGAAAATCGGACATGAGATCGGGGCCGTATTTCCCCTGATTCTCTTTGACGGACAGATACTTGCCGTTCTGTTCCAAAGCCGGGCTCCAGTAACGCTCGCCGCCCCCCTCTTTGACGTTTTTGCCCCGGGTCACCTGCCACAGACAATATTCATCAAAGCCCGCTTTGAACGGGCGCGTATTGTCGGCGTGCCCTTCCGCACCGTGATAAAGCCCATTGAGCTGCCACTTGCCGGCGATGGCGGTCTTGTAACCGGCGGCCTGCAGCATCTGCCCGAACGTTTTTTCCTGTGGGTTGAGATAACCGAAATGTGTGTAGTTACGAAAACTGTATTTCCCCGTCATCAGTTTCACGCGTGACGGCGTGCAGAGGGGCGTCGAAAAACAGTTTTGAAAACGCACGCCGCGTTTCGCGAGTGCATCGATGTGCGGCGTCTTGTAATCCTCCGCCCCATACGTGCCAAAACATTCCCAACTAACATCATCGGCCATGATCAGAATGATGTTCGGTTTGCGCGTCTCCAGCGAGGCGGCGTGGGCTTCAAGCAATCCTGCCGAGAAGACGAATAACAAGATCAAAGCGAGGGGTTTCATTTCTGCTTCCTTTTATTCTTTTTACCGCCACCTTTTGTGTGCTGGTCGGCTTCGATTTCGGTCTGCTGGCCTTGATCGCCGCAGCGTTGCATCCAGGCATCCAGTTCTGCTTTCAACTCGGCCTGCACCGCCGCGTATTCCGGTTTGCCGGCCAGGTTATGCCACTCGAACGGATCTTTACTAATGTCGTAGACTTCAATCGCGGGCCGCTGTTTGTAGCGACGCACTTTGTCGGCGGCGTCCGTATCACCGGCGGCGGCCTTCGCTTCCCAACTCTTGAACTCAGGCGTATTCATGGCGATGTTGCGAAACTCGATATCGGGCGTGAAGTTCCAGATATATTTGAAGTAGTTCGACCGCACGGAACGAATGCCGAAAGTCTCAGAGCCGTTGATGATGCCCCGCGTCGTCATTTCGCCGAACACATATTCTTTATGCTCCTGTTTCCCGGCAAAGACGGGCAGCAGGCTTTTGCCGTCGAGAACCGGATCGGGCGTGCCCCCTGCGGCTGCGACATACGTGGGAACCAGATCGACGTATTCGATCAGCGCGTGGTTGATGCTGCCGGGCTGGATCTTGCCGGGCCAGCGGGCAATCAATGCGGATTGCAGGCCGGAATCGTAACAGGTCCATTTGGCGAACGGCATACTGCTGCCCTGTTCGCTGACGACAATGACGAGCGTATTATCGCGGAGCCCGTGTTTGTCGAGTGCCGCGAGAATGCCGCCGACTTCGTCATCGAAAACCGTAATCTCCGCCAGATAACGGGTCAGCGCCTCGCGCGTTTCGGGAGTATCCACGAAGTAGGGGGGCAGCTTCAGCTGCTTGGCATCGTAGCGCGACGGATCGCCCTGGTCCCAGGGAGTGTGCGGTTCTTTTGAACAAAGGAAGATACAGAAGGGATCGTCGCCCGATTGACAGTCAGCAAAAAAGTTTCCGGCCGCTGCGGCAAGCCCCTTTCCCGCTGGTTTCTCGAAGGGAAATACCGACTTTGGTCCCACGTGGCTTTTGCCGCTGAGTGCGACCCGGTAGCCCAGCGGCTTCAGATAGTGCACGATACTTTTCACGCCGGGGTTGGCCTGCGTGTGATTGGGATAGGCCCCGGTTTTGACCGGATACTGGCCGGTATAAACATTATGCCGCGTGGGTGAGCACATCGGCGCCGCCTGAAAACAACGCGTGAACCGCATGCCCTCCGTCGCCAGCCGATCAATGTGCGGCGTATGCGCCTGTCCGCCGTAGCAGCCGATGTCGCGGAACGTACAATCGTCCGCCATGATAAACACAAAATTAGGCTGCTTCGCTTCCGCCTGAACCGAAGGCAAACAGCAGACCGCTGCGACCATCGCCAGGAATGGAATCCCGTTTCGTATGCGCATGAAGTTCACTTTCCTGATGAGCGTGTCAGAAGTCATCCCCATAAGTATTTTTCAACGTTTATGCTACCTCGCCGAGCATCTCACGAACAGGATATTTCGTGTTTTTCGTGAGGTTCGTGGTTTCTAAACCGGCCAGACCGCCAGAACAAAAGGGCATACTCAGCATTTATTCACAATCCAGGAAAATGACGTCGCTCATCAGATCTCGAACTGAGGCCCAGCGTTGCCAATGCTTTCCGATTTTAAAATCACATAGTATTGCTTCATGCTCGAACTGCAGAATTGGGCAATCGCGTTGTGACGTCATCGCGTTCAAATCAAAGCAGATTGGATCGTAGTTGATTGATGAGCGCGCAAACGGGATAAAACCGGCAGGGATTAAAGTGTCAGCAATGATACGATCCTGGAAGATTTCTGTTGTCAGGCCTGTGAAATCGGGATCGGGAGGATTGGCGAACAGGCGGATCAATTTTAAGTCGACTTCCAGCCAGCGAAATGAGAGGAGAAGCTGTTCATACAGAAGGGGAAAGGCACCTCCCATGCGCGAATACAGGGGCGTCAATGTCTCCACGCTTGTCTCAATCCGTTTGGGCTGCCATTTCAATTCATCCCGCCAATGGTCCCACTCATCCACTTCCTGTTCGACGAGGAGTTCTGGCGGCGCATCGTCAGACGCGATCATATCATCGAGCCGCTGAAAAGATTCTACAAATTGCTGAAGAAGTTTCTGGTCAGACATAAGGCCATGATACTAAACGATTGAAGTCGGAATCAAAATAAAAGTCAGGTTCAATCGGTTTTGACACAGCAGACTTAAAACGGTTCCTCAACCAGAAAAACCGTCAGTGACCGGGCGCCGTGGGCGCCGATGACCAGGGATTGTTCGATGTCGGCGGTTTTGGAGGGGCCGGACATGAAGGTGCCGAAGCGGGGGGTTTCGAAGGAGAGTCGCTCGTAGGCGGCGTGCATGTTGTTTACGACTTCGGCAGCCGGGACCAGCAAAGCCACGTGTTGTGAGAGGAAGTACAGAGTGCGTGCGGGGCCGCCGTCGTTGGTGATCCAGACCGCGCCGTTTTCGGCGACCGCGAATTCGCCGGGCAGAATCGCGAAGTCGATGTCTTCGAAATCATGCGGGTCGGTGATGTTGCTGATCTCGACGTTGGACTGACCACAGTTCGTGATCTGAGAACAGATTTTTTTCGATGCCTGATACGCGGGAATCTCGGCTAATTTCTGATTGACCTCTTCCACGTTTTTGATGCGGGCGCAGACACCGCCGACCGATGTCAGCATGTTAGCGAACTGCTCTGTGGGATCTTCATAGGAAATCCACTGCTGTGTCAGTTCGGGCGCGGAGAGATCGGGTAACTCTGTTTTGGGAACAGACTGGCTCCGGAGCTGATTCAAAATCTCATCTCTACTTGTCGTCATGATTTTTCTTCATCCACTCTCGAAAACTCTGTTTGGGGAAGTCGGGCAGCTCCCGCTGTTTGCCCCAGGCGTTGAAGCGATTGTAAAGCAAAAACCGGGGCAGGTGAGGCACGATCGAACGTGCACACTTGCCGGCGAATCGATACAGGCTGGGGGCCTGCATCATCCAGCTCATCAGTTTCATCGAGAGCCGTTTGGAATAGGGCAGCAGCCCGCGGACGCGGATCTCTTTTCGCCAGGTCAGCAACTGATGATGCAGGTCGATCTTGACCGGACAGACATCGGTGCAGGAACCGCACAGGCTGCAGGCAAACGGCAGGCTGGCATGTTCTTTCGCATCTTTGGCGGGACCCAAAATCGAACCGATGGGGCCGGGCACCGTATTGTTGTAGCTGTAACCGCCACTCCGCCGATAGACGGGGCAGGTATTCATGCAGGCGGCACAACGGATGCAGTTGAGCGAGCGACGAAATTCGTCGCTGCCCGAAATTTCGCTGCGGCCGTTATCCAGCAGCACGATATGCAACTCGGCTCCCGGAGCCGGGCCATGAAAGTGAGAGGAATAGGTGGTGATCGGTTGCCCGGTCGCCGAGCGTGCCAGCAGTCGCAGAAAAACGCTGAGGTCATTGGCGCGGGGAATCAGTTTCTCGATGCCCATGCAGGCGATGTGCAGTTTGTTCAACGAAGTGCCGAGGTCGGCGTTGCCTTCATTCGTACAGACAACGAATCCCCCGGTTTCGGCAATCGCAAAATTGACACCCGTGATGCCCGCTTCGGCTCCGACGAATTTCTGACGCAGATGCTGTCGGGCGGCTTCCGTCAGATATTGCGGATCGGTGGCCCCTTTTTCGGTGCCCAGCTTTTCGTGAAACAGTTCGCCGATCTCTTCCTTCTTGATATGAATGGCCGGCATCACAATATGGCTGGGGGGTTTGTCTTGAAGCTGAACGATCCATTCACCCAGGTCGGTGTCAACAATTTCAATTCCGTGCCGTTCCAGATACGGATTGAGATGACATTCCTCAGTGAGCATCGATTTACTTTTTACGACCCGCGTGACCTCGTGCTGTTTCAGAATGCCATGTACGATTTCGTTGTGCTCGGTTGCATTGCGGGCCCAGTGCACGTGAACGCCTTTGGCTTTTGCATTCTTTTCGAATTCTTCCAGCAGATCGGGTAAATGCGAAACCACATAAGATTTGATCTTCGAGGCTTGCTCTCGCAGTAGCTCCCACTCCGGTAACTGATTGACGGCTTTGTCACGTTTCGAACGGACAAACCAGAGCGACTGGTCATGCCAGTGCGCACGGTCTTTGTCCTTGATGAACGCCGCTGCTAATTTTGGATGTGCTGGCATGTTATAAACACTCGGCAAAAATTTCGGAGATATGCATCACGCGAATCGGTTTTTTCTGTCTGCGAATGATGCCGCTCAGATGCATCAGGCAGGACATGTCGAGGGCGGTTAACACTTCCGTTCCCGCCTGTTCGTGATCGTGCACGCGGTCTTCGCCCATCATACAGGAGACGGCTTCTTCCGCGACGGCAAACGTTCCACCAAAGCCGCAGCATTCATCGGGTCTCTGCAGCGTGGTGACTTCGACGCCGTCGATGCTTTCGAGAAGTGCCTGCGCGGTTCCGAACGGGGGGCCGACGATTTCGCTGTCGCTGGCCAGTCTAAGCTCGCGCAAACCGTGACAGCTTTGATGCAGGCCGACTTTATGCGGAAAACGTCCGGCCAGTTTTTTGACGCCGAGAACATTGGTCAGGTACTCGCAGAATTCAAACGTTTTTCCTTTGAGGGCCTCGTATTCCGGGTTGTCTGTGAAGTATTCAGCGTAGTGGTGTTTGACCATCGAAACACAACTGCCGGAAGGACAGACGACGGCGTCGTACGATTTGAAGATTTCCAGAAAACGTTTGGCCAGCGGGCCGACTTCGTTGGTGCAGCCGGTATTGGCCATCGGTTGACCGCAGCAGGTCTGTGTTTCCGGATATTCTACGTCGCAGCCGAAGTGCTCCAGGATTTTAAGCGTGGCAATTCCCACCTGCGGGTACAGTTGATCAATATAACAGGGAATAAACAAGCCGACTTTGGGCGCCATGTTTCGGAACTCAAACTGGAGATCAGGAAAATAGTCGTAAAAACAATCATTACACGTTACTCCTTTATAGTCCGAACCGTACCGCTTGCCAAGCCGACGACAACGTCAGAATCGCGGATCAAGGCTGTAAACAGGCACAAAGCGTCTCTGTAACTTTTCAGCAGCAGGCTGAATCGGGAATAACACTTAGACAGCGGGCGGGATCGAAACCGCGCCGGCGGTCTGCCAGTTGGTCTGCATGTGATTGAGATTAAGCCCGCCGACCACCAGATTGCTGACGCCGGGATTCGAGAGCACAAACGGAATCGCTGCTTCCGGGGGCAAATGTCCTGAAGCGAGCCCTTTTTTCACGAACACGCCGATGCCCTGCTGAGCCGCCTGCTGGATCAGTGCTTCGTGTGAACGGTCTTCGAGATGATATTCGACCATCAACATATCAGCCCAGTCGAGTGCAGAAGCCGCACCGGCGAATGTTTTTCCCGAAAAACCGATCCAGCGAATCTGGCCGGCCTGTTTCGCTGTCTGCAAAACTTCGACGGCGTCGGTGTGGGTTAAAATTTCCTCGTCATTGCCGTTGGAATGAATCAGCACCACATCGAGCACATCCGTCTGCAGTCGCTGCAGACTGCGTTCGAGACTGGCTTGCAGACTAGCATGGGAATAGTCGTAAGTGGACTGTCCGTTTTCGAAGGTCTCTCCTATTTTGGTGGACAGTAGAAACTCGCTGCGACGGTGCGAAAGAAATTGTCCGATGCGTTGTTCGCTGATCCCATAAGCGGGCGCGGTATCAATGTGATTGATACCCAGATCGAGAATCGAATTCAGCAGGCGTTCGGTGGTGTCATCATCGGGCAGATCATAGGCCTGGCTGTATTTGATCTGCTGATTGCGGCCGATCTTGAACGCGCCGAAACCGAGGGCACTGATTTCGAAGCCGGTATTTCCTAAAGGACGGTATTGCATTGGATCAGACTTTTATCGTGTCGGCGGAAAAGTTCAGGCGACGCTGCCGAGAGCAGAAAGACGGTCCAGCGACACCCAGTCTTCGACGGTTTCCCAGGGTGGTTGTGCCAGCAGTGGTCGTGGCAGACTGGAAAAGGCGGCTTTCCAGGATGACTCTGCCGGCGTTGGTTCCACCTGGATGGCATGCAGATTTTCACAGAGTTCCGTCGCCAGACGCGGCGCGAAAGCCAGTTTGGTAGGCCAGGCCGTGAACAGGTTGCCTTCTCTCAGAATTTGAGGGGTCTCCGGTCTGAGTCCCGTTTTGGTTGCCCCCTCGGCGCGATCCACGGTGTAGGTATTCCATTCCAGTCCGCTGAGATCAATGCCGGGGACGGAGGCCGCTAATTCGCTGGCCGCATGCCGGATTAATTCCAGGCGATTCATGGTGACCCCGGTTTCGGCAACCTGACCGCCTAATTGCCAGACTGTGCGTCCCTGGGAATCGGTGTCGGATGTGATCGTGATGCGTGTTTTCGCGCCATCGACACAATGCCCGCTGAATTGAGGAAGTGCGCCGCGCACGAGTGCCATATGCAGGGGTCTTTTTTGCATGAACGGCACATTCGCAGGCGTGGACTGTGGTCGTACCAGATTTCGAAGCGGCTCGTTTCCTTTCCCGGCGGTAAACAGGACGGCGGCGGTATTGATGGTGAGTGGTGTGCCGTCCGAGGTGGGAATCTGGATCGAAGTGATGTGTTTGTTCTCGTCCAGCGAAAATGTCAGGTGTTCCGATTCGTATTTGAAAATCTGGTCGGCAAAAGCATGGGATAAATTGGCGATCAGGCTGCGCGGCGAAATGACCTGTTCTTCCATGATGGCGATGGAGCCGGGACACTGGGCGAGCAGTTCGGGAATCTCTTCCGGAGCCAGATTATGGGGAGCGACGTGTAACCCCATTTTGGCACCGATCATTCCCAGCCGGGAAGAGAGGGATTCGGTTCGCCAGAGATAACAGGCATTCGAGCGGATTTCCGTTTGTGACAGATCCGGCAGCTGTTTGCCGGCCAGCGATTTTCTCCAGATGAGGGGCATTTCCCGAATCCGTTGTGCCGAGCCGGTCATCATTCCCTGCAGCGTGTATTTCAAACCGCCATGAATGATGCCCTGCGACGCAATCGTTTGCCCGCTTCCTAACTCGAAAGCTTCCAAGAGGATACAACGGTAGCCCTGTCGGCTGGCTTCGTTAAGAGTCCAGAGGCCCGCGACACCTCCGCCAAAAATAATCAGATCAACGCCTGGCACTCTGAGAATCCTTTCCCTGATCAAAAGACCAACCACGATTCCTGTCATCAAAACATCAAGCAACAAACCGGAATCACCGGTATTTTTACTGTTTTTGAATCGTTTCGAGAAGACGAATCGGCCCCGAAACACTGACTCTGTGATCAGTGATTGAAAAATAAAGCGCCTTCGTTTTCAGATCGGCCTCTTTTGAACAGGGAAACGGCTCAGAAATCGGTCGTGAATCAATCTTTGATTTGAACGATGGCTTCCACTTCGACGGCGATATTCCCGGGGAGCGAACCCATGCCCACGGCACTGCGGGCGGCCCGTCCCTGATCTCCGAAGAGTTGCACCATCAGATCGCTGAACCCGTTGATCACCTGAGGATGACGTTGAAAATCGGGAGCCGCATTCACCATGCCCAGGACTTTCACAAACCGCTCAATCCGGTCGAGATCACCCAGATATTGTTTGAGTGTGGCCAGCATCGTCAGGCCGACAGCCCGGGCCGCTTCAAACCCCTGTTCTTCGGTTAAATCAGCGCCAACGCGGCCTAAATGCATCGTACCATCCAGTTTGATGGGACCATGCCCGGAGACATATAGCAGATCGTCAACCTGAACCACGGGATTGTAAATGCCACCCGGCTTGGGAGCCTTGGGAAGTTCGAGTTTCATTTCCTGAAGTTTTGCTTCGACGCTCATCGTGTTTCCTGCTGCTTTCGTGATTAAACTCAACACACTGTAGAGGACCATTCCTCGGAACGCTTGTGACTTCCGCTGCAATGACATAACGTAATGGAAGCGGATTCTTTTTCGAACCGGTATTCTATCCAGAATAAATACCGGAAATTCGATTTCCAATCGTGAGAAGCGCACTCTTTTGAAAAACAGAATGATCCAGATCAGGGGAAATTCCGTTTTTCGGTATGTTTCGACAATGAAAATTACGAAAAGTAGGTGAAAAATGCTTTCTGTTTTCACTCTGAGACAGTTATGATATCCGAGAGACATCCGTCTCGAAGCTTACTACTTTCAAGGGAGTTAAGAAAAAGATGGAAGATCCATGGACCGTTGTGGGATTGGCACTGGGGGGGCTCGGCACCATATTAGGCATTGTCTTCCTGGCGTTGTTTGCCCGCTATTTCAAGTTATGGATTCAGGCGTTTAGTTCTCGCGCAAAAATCGGGCCTTTTGCCTTGGTATTTATGTCGCTGAGAAAAGTGAAACCATCGGTGATTGTTGATACCAAGATTATGGCCGTTCAGGCTGGTCTGGTAGGTATTGAAACCCAGGCGCTGGAGGCACACTATCTGGCGGGCGGAAACGTACATCGCGTGGTGCACGCCTTGATTGTCGCTCATCGTGCGAGCATCGATCTGGACTGGGACACGGCATCGGCCATTGATCTGGCAGGTCGTAATATTATTTCCGCCGTCGAAACCAGCGTCGACCCGCAGGTTATCGATTGTCCGGATCCAAAGAAAAGTGGCCGCTCCACCCTTGATGGGGTTGCCAAAGATGGCATACAACTCAAGGCGCGTGCTCGAGTCACGGTTCGCACCAACTTGAGCCAGCTGGTCGGGGGTGCGACTGAAGAAACCATCATAGCCCGCGTGGGTGAAGGAATTGTGTCTGCGATTGGTTCCTGCGAAAGCCATAAACAGGTTCTCGCAAATCCGTCCGTCATTTCCCGGGAAGTGTTGAATCGTGGTTTGGATTCTCAAACGGCGTTTTCCATTGTCTCCATCGATATCGCTGATATTGATGTCGGCGACAATGTGGGCGCACGCTTGAGGGCCGATCAGGCCGACGCCGACGTTCGCATCGCTCAGGCCAGAGCGGAAGAACGAAGAGCGGAAGCGGTTGCTTCTGAGCAGGAAATGTTGGCGCGAACTCAGGAAAACCAGGCCAAAGTGGTTCTGGCGGAAGCGGAAATTCCCCTGGCAATGGCACAAGCGTTCTCCGAAGGAAATCTCAGGGCAATTAAGTAGCACGCGTATACTGTTTTAGGGTGGCCCGGAAAAAATAGCGATCGATTCAATCAGTCCGGCTGTAAGGGATTCAACAGCACGGAAAAAGGTATCAAAGCGAACTTCTTCAATG
>NZ_CALFPF010000786.1 GCF_937919775.1 uncultured Gimesia sp. | reverse complement strand
ACTGGCTCATTTCAGCTTTGAACTGAAGCGCCAATGCCCCCGGTATGAGTCTACAAAATCGCTTCAGCGGGAAGCGCAGCTCTCGACAAAAAACTTCATCCGACGCTGTCGTTAAACGGCGTTCACAAGAGGTGATCGGGGTTTGAGCATACCTTAAATCTGGAAGCGATGACTGTGGTGGCATCAACATTAATCTCACTCATTCATTTACAAAGCGACGTAAGCCGGTGCTTATAAATCCAACAAAATGTCAGAACCAGACAATCAACTGTAGACCAACTGACAATACCAATGTATATTAATGAACTACTGTACGATTACGTCGTTTGTGACACTTGTCACGTATTCGATGTCTTCAGCTTTCCCGCAGTCAGCGATTTTCATTGAGAGTAAACCGCAAGCCATTTTAATGATCAGTTTTTTGTCGCTATTGATCCTGAATTATACCTTAATTTCCAAGGAGAAAAACGTGCAATCGAATCATTTACCAAGACGCGCTTTTACATTGATTGAGTTGCTGGTTGTGATCGCCATCATTGCCATCTTAATCGCCCTGCTGCTCCCTGCAGTACAGCAGGCCCGTGAAGCAGCCCGCAGAAGTACCTGTAAAAACAACATGAAACAAATCGGGCTGGGGCTCCATAATTACCATGAGACTCACAAAATGTTTCCCATGAGCTACAAGCACACGCTGGACCCCAATTATGACGCCACACAACGAGGCATGAGCTGGATCTCCTACATGCTCCCTTTTATCGATCAGGCGAATCTCTACAACCAGATTAACCACGGACAATACCTTATGGATCCTGCCAACACGGCAGTCTCACGATCAGTACTCACCGTGATGCTCTGCCCGTCTGACCCTGGTACGGATGGTGGTATCGTAGGAGGTCGTGCGAATGTTGGTGATGACAGAGCCGTCACCAGTTATAAACTGGTCGCCGGAAATAACTGGGCCTGGGGAGGATTTGTGTATTCGGATACAAAAGGACGTCATGCCAACCAGACGAATGGTCTCGACCTGGGGAACGGCTTTATGTGCCGCAATGGAGGTAACAGAGTCTATGTCACCAAAATTCGCGATGTGACCGATGGACTGAGTACGACCTTTGCTGCAGGAGAAACACTCCCCAGAGAATGTTCTCACAACTGGTGGTGGTGGTTTAACGGTTCGACCGCGACGTGTGCCATCCCCTTGAATCATTATATTAACAACACCTACGCGGCAGGAGACTGGGGAAATAACTATTCGTTCGCCAGTCAACATGAAGGAGGCGCACATTTCCTGATGGGAGACGGGGCCGTCCGTTTCGTGAGCGAAAATATTGATCTGGGAACCTATCGTGCCCTGGCCTCTATTCAAGGTGGGGAAACGCTGGGCGAATTTTAGTCTCGTCTCTGATTACGATTTGATATGATTTTTAATTCGATGCAGCCTGTTTAATGAAAGTTGGGCAGGCTGTATTTTTCTCAAGGGTCTGACATGCGAAATTATAGTTTGTTACTGTTACCTCTGATCACGTTACTCATTTCCGGTTGTGGTGGTGGACCCGATGATGCTCCCAAAACAGTAGAAGTCACCGGAACCGTGACCATGAAAGGCAATCCGGTCTCTGACGCGATCGTCATCTTCATTCCCAAATCAGGTCCGTCTGCGGTTGGCTCGACGGACGCGTCCGGAAAATACTCGCTCAAAACCGGAAAAGCCACAGGGGCCATTCCGGGCTCTCACACCGTGACCATTTCCGCAGGGGGAGAAGTTCCGATGCCGGGCACAAAAGAAGCCGAAAACTTTAAAGCGAAATCCATCATCCCTGCCAGCTATGGAGATCCCAAGAAATCGGGACTCTCTGCGGAAGTCAAAGCCAGCGGGGAAAATGTATTCGATTTTAAATTGAATTAAGCCAACATTTGCAATTTGGTTTTGAGAGTGATGGCCCGCCTTCAGTCTGATCTACCTGAAATGTGAAAAACCAGGTGTCAGACCAAGTGTGCCGTCGCCGATTCCACAAACGCCTCTGGGCGACATAACTCTTATCGATCATTCTTCCTGCGCCGATCTTCTTCTGAAGATCGACCAGTCTTAGTAACCAATGTTCATTCCCAATTTCAAAACTTAACGAAGGCTTCACTCCCCCACTCTTTACAAACCCTGTCTGATCCCAGGTATAATAGAGACAGACCTTCCCAAACCCTGCCCGTTATTAACTGATTACGAATACTCACAGAGGATCAAATGAAACTCGCTGTTTCTTCCAGCCTGTTAGCGCTGATATTACTGGCAATTGTCGCACCTGCTGCAGCCGAAATTCCTGGCAACGATTTTATTCGGAAGATTCAGACAGCCGCGATTCAAAACAAAAAAAGCCCCGTCGCGCATTGGGGTTTTGACCCCGAAAACTATACGCAATGGTCCAGTCATTCGTTACGTCTGATACCGGTCTACACGTTTGGCACCAAAGGAAAGACCGAACGGCTCGACCTCAATTCCTATACGGGCAAGAATAGTCCCTATCGCAGTGCGAAGTCGTTGGAGACCATTTACGGGTTCCTGCCGGAGAACACGGTCAACCCGAAGGCAGACTATCTGGATCAGACTAATCTGTATGAAATGCAGCAAGTGGCACTCAAAGCAGGCAAGAAGAACATTATTCTGTTTGTCTTTGACGGCATGGACTGGCAAACCACCAAAGCAGCCGCTCTCTATTATTCGGGGGGAGACAAATACCACAGCGGACGTGGTACCGGCCTGTATTTTCAGGACTACCCCGCGGCCGGTACTTCACAGTTCGGTTATATGGTAACCGCACCCCACAATGATGAAACGAATGTTGACGTCAATCAGCAGACTGCATTGAACCCGGGTGGTAAAATTCGGGGAGGATACAATGCCGCCAAAGGGGGCCCCAATCCCTGGACACCGGGAAACGATAAAAAATACCTGATTGGAAATGCAGCCAACAATTACGGCGAACACGCTTATCCCGATTCCGCAAACACCGCCACATCGATGACCGCGGGAATCAAATCTTATAACAACGCGATTAATGTTGATCCCACAGGCGCCCCGGTCACCACGATTGCACACCAGGCGCAACAGAAAGGTTACTCGGTCGGCGTTGTCACCAGCGTTCCGATTACCCACGCGACTCCCGCAGCCGCCTATGCCCACAATGTCAGCCGAAATGATTACCAGGATCTGGCCCGCGACCTGCTCGGACAGACATCCATTTCCCATCCGAAAAGTCCGCTCCCCGGCATGGATGTGGTACTCGGCGGCGGTTTTGGAAGCATTGAAAAACCGACCGGAGCCAAGTCGCATGGAAAAAATTTCGTGCCGGGCTGGAAATACATTTCGGAAGAAACTCTCAGTAAAGCCGATGTCAAAAACGGCGGCAAATATACTGTTGCCGTTCGTACTCCGTTGAAAAAAGGCTGTGAAGGGTTGAAGCAGGCGGCAAAGGCTGCCATTCAGAACAAAACGCGACTGTTAGGCGTGTATGGCGTCGAAAACTATGCCGCGCATCTCCCCTTTCAGACGGCCGACGGCGACTATCAGCCCGCGCCCGGATTAAAAAATAGTGTCGAAGTCTATTCTCCCTCGGATCGGCTGGAAAATCCCACGCTGGCAGAAATGACTGACACTGCACTTCAGGTGCTCAGTCAGAACAAACAGGGGTTCTGGCTGCTGGTGGAAGCCGGCGATGTGGACTGGGCCAACCACGATAACAATCTCGATAACTCCATCGGAGCCGTCAAAAGTGGTGACGAAGCATTCAAAGTAATCACTGACTGGGTTGAGAAAAACAGCAACTGGGACGAAACCGTCGTCATTCTCACCGCTGACCACGGCCACTATCTGCACATTGATCAACCTCAGGCATTGATCCCTCCCAAACAGGATCAGAAGTAAAGCGGGGCAGAATCAGTTCGCCTGCAGCTTCACAGCATTCGAAGTCAGCAGGCCGATATCGAGTAACGACTGCACCAGTTTTTTGGCAATCGGACCAGCGACCTGACTGCCGGAGCCTCCGTGTTCGATGACAACCGCAAAGGCGTACTTCGGTCGTTCTGCCGGCACAAATCCGGCAAACCAGGCGTGATCATTTTTTCCCCCGCCGGTTTCTGCCGTCCCCGTTTTACCGGCGATAGTCATTTCTTTCATACGTACGGTTTTATATCCGGTTCCCCGCGGGTGGGCGACCACTTCAATTAAACCTTCGCGCACACGCTCCAGCGTGCCAGGATGAATGCCACTCACATAACGACGGGGATGTGAAATCATCTGTCGCGTGGTCGTCGAAGATTCGGAAGAAGGCACGATGCTGTGTGCCAGATGAGGAACGACCAGTTCCCCGTCATTGGCGACAACCGCCATCAGGCGGGCAATCTGTAAGGGAGTGACCGTCAGGCGAGACTGGCCGATCGCGACGCCTAACGTATCGCCGGGATACCAGGGCGATTTATCTTTTTTATTTGCGGGTGACGGATTCGGTAAATGTCCGCCACGTTCGCCGGGAATATCGATGCCCGTCGGTTTCCCGAATCCCAATTGATCGGCCCAATGGTACATCATTTCCGGCCCCATTCTGCGGGCTGCCTGAAAAAAGTAAACGTTACAGGACTGACTCAAGGCGTGTGTCAGACTAATATCGTTATGCCCTACTCCATAGTGCCGATAGATATAATCACGGTGCTGATCGGATCGATCGAGATAACCACGACAGCTGTAAAGTTCATCTGGATCGATCTTGCCGCTTTCCAATAATGCGATGGAAGTCAGAGCTTTAAACGTCGAGCCGGGAGGCAGCATCATCTGCGTCGCCCGCGGAAACAGAGGACGTTTCGGATTATTGAGCACGGCCTGCCACTCGTCCGGTGAAGGATTCAATAGCAGATTCAGATCGTAGCGTGGCGCCGAAGCTGTCGCGACAATCGCACCGCTGCGAACATCCAGCACGACGATGCACCCGCCCGAAGAAATCTCCGGTAAACTCTTCGCTTTCTCATCCGGGCTCTCATCCGGGCTCTCATCCGGACTCGGTTGTAAACCGTCCAGACTCTGGTCGAGCAGATTCTGCAACTCTTCCTGCAATCGGGTATTCAAAGTCAAAACGACATCATCGCCCGACTTCGCTTCACGCATGATCTCAGTGCGAATGATTTCTCCCTGTCGATTTTTAATAACCCGCTTCAAGCCACGCAATCCGCGCAGATAACGATCATAAGACCGTTCAACTCCCATCTTGCCAATCCGGTCACCGTCTTGATAATCAAGCGGATCTCCTTCAGGAAATCGCAGTTTGCGGTCGGCCAGAACTTTTTCATCGATGCGGTGGCGAATTCCGATTTCATGCGGGGCGATGGTCTTTTGCGGATACTCTCTGAGGGTCGCGATTTGAATATTGATACCTGGAAAACGCTCCGGGTGTGCCGAGATAGCCAGCGCAATTTCCCGCGGAATCCCAGTATTGATCGTGTGATAATCGAGTTCCTCGCGTACGACGATCCGATCTCTTTGCGGACGTCGTGGGGGTCTGGTTAATGTCTCTTTCAGCAGGTTCCAAAACGTCACCAGGTATTCCTGGCTGGTTTCCTCTTTCGATTCGGAAGCCGTTTCTTGAGGCTGCGCTGCCGTCTGCACCTGCTCGGCTCTTTCATTAACGCTGGCAATGATCGTTTCCACGCGTTGTTGAATTTTGCGACATGATTCCTGCAACTCATCCGGTGTCACACGCATCACCAGCGCCAATTCATCCCGCAGCTGCTGACGGCGGGCCACAATCTTTGCTTGGGCTGCTTCCACCGCTTCCGCATCCCGGCGTTCTTTGGGGTCCAGCAGCATCAATGCCTGCTGCTTGAGCCAGCGTGGGTTTGACGGTTCTTCGAGCCAGCGATAATGCATCTGCAGGTCAAACCGTTCGACGTCCATCGCCAGCACGCGGCCATCGATGGAGACAATCCGTCCATCGCGGCTGGGAATCGATTCGAATGATTCCGTGGTGCGACCAAACTGAGAATAAAAATATTCCGCGTTCATCAACTGAATAAAAAGCAGACGTCCGCTCACCGCCAGCAAGGGGAGCATCAGTATCAGTCCCAGCAGAACCACGCGTACGCCGGGCATACGATCCACCTGAAACGACTGCCCTGAAGCATCGCTTTCTGAAGCCAGGTGATCATTGCCGGGACGATTTCGCATCGGGATGAAAATTCATTCTGCTGAAGGGAAATGATTTGAATATCGAGAAAGGATTCAGTGAGAAAACCGGGACTCATACGCTGTTCTGTTCTGCAGATTCTGCCCGAAGTCAACGGGTATGAGCCGCTGGATGATTTTGCACGCCAGCAGCAGTCCCATCCCTACTACCGCTGTATACAGTGCATTACCGGCCGAATGTCGGGTCAGGGAAATCAGATCTGGCAACATTTTCGCATCCAGACGATTCAGTATTTGAAATAAGCTGTCAAAGGCAAACGCCATCACCGCCATCAGTACAAAGCGACTGATGAGCGAACGAATCTGAAAATGAGCCTGAACCCGGAATGCCATCCAGACCAGGCAGGTCAACAGTAGAATGCCTGTTCCCGGAATCGCTGCATCAAACGTCTCGCAAATGAGTCCTGTAAGTATGGCCCAGAGAAACACCTGCGCATCCCGAAGCCAAAACAGCGCAAAGCACAACACAAGCAGAATCAGATTCGGCCGACTGCCTGCAATAATCGCGTCCGGCACGAAACTGATCTGCACGATCAGCATCAAATAACAGAACAATAATAAACTGATCCATTTCACAATTCAGTTCCTCACTCAGTTTGCCAGCATGCGTCGCGGATTGACGATTTTCCGAAGTACACTCACCTGTTTGACTTCCGCAAGCTTTACGGCTGGTTCGACGATGATCTTCCAATAAGGGGCTCCGCGGGGAAGCTCAGCTTCAATCACGCGGCCATAATACATCGGCTGTCCCAAAGTCGATTGCATATTCAGCGGGAGCTCGCGATCGACTTCTCCCGTATAAACTTCCTGTCCCACCTGAATCGATTCGGTGGGAGGGATCTGCAACAACTGGCATTTCCCTTCACCCATGCCGACTAAAATCCCATCGGTGCCTAATTGCAGCCCCTGCTCTGTCTTGCGGGCAATTCGCGCCGATCCGCGATAGTCAACCGACGTGATGGGTATCAGGCTGCTGGTCCAATGTCCCACTTCGCTGATTTTTCCAATCACGGCCTGCCCGGCGTAAAGTGAAAAACCGGCCTGAACTCCCTGTTGCGTCCCCTGATCGATGAGTGGTAACTCGGACTCCAGAACGAATGAAGATTCAAAAACACCCCGCTCTCGCCCCTGATTGAGCAGTTGTCCCTCTTTCAATAAAGCAATCGATGACTGGCCCAGTAATTCCGCCTCAATCAAATCGGGAACCAGCAGACGTTCGCCCGTCTGCGTTTGATACGCAGGCACGCCCGTTTGTTTGAGGTACTGTAAGTCTTCGTTCACTTGCAGCGACTGCAGCGCAAGACGCCGGTTTTCCTGCTGCAGTTCGGACAAACGGGTTTCCAGCTGTTTCACGCGCGACAACTCTGGAGAGACCTCTGCTGTTTGCGGCTGCCAGTCTTTAAATTGCTGAACCAGAATCAAACCAGGTTTGGATACATCACGAATCAGATTAGACACGCGATCGGAGTAGGCGGACGGAACCGCATACAGACAGATGCCTGTCAGAATCGCCAGCAGTGCCAACTTGATTTCCGATGACCGCGTCTCACGTTTCATAAACTGAGGCCCGTCCCTTTAAAAATCGCCATCACCATTATCGAAGGCGTGTCGCCATTGGCTCAGATGCTCCAGGCAGATCGCGGTTCCCCGCGCCACCGTACGAAGCGGATCTTCGTCCACCCGGACCGGAATGCCCAGTTGTTCGCTCATATAAAATGCGATCCCCCGCAGTAAGGCACCACCGCCCGTGAGCACCATCCCGTTGTCAGCCAGATCCGCCACGAGTTCCGGCTTGCACTGTTCGATGGTCTGCTTACAGCAATTCAGGATCGACTCCAGCGGTCCATGCAGCGCATCGCGAAGTTCTTCGCTGGTCACGATGGCTTTGCGCGGGATACTGCTGATGATATCCAGGCCTTTGACTTCCCCCGTCAATTCCTGCTCCAATGGATAAGCACTGCCCAGTACCAGTTTGAGTTCTTCCGCCGTCTGCACGCCGATACGCATGGAAAAATGCTGTTTCATATATTCCACAATGGCTTCATCACATTTGTCGCCACCAATGCGAACCGAATTGCTGACCACCGTATCGCCCATACTCATAATGGCCACTTCACTCGTACCGCCACCAATATCACACACCATACTCGCCATCGGTTCTGAAATCGGTAACCCGGCGCCAATTCCGGCAGCCTTCGATTCATCGATCAGATAGACCCGACCAGCTCCCGCACGTTCGGCACTGTTAAACACAGCCCGTTTTTCAACCGGGGTAATGCTGCCAGGCACGGCAATCACAACACGCGGTCTCAATCCACGCGAATGATGGCGGGCCTTATGAATGAAGTAGCGCAGCATCGCTTCGCAGAGTTCAAAGTCGGTAATCACTCCATCTTTCAGCGGACGGACGGCAATAATGCTATCGGGGGTGCGGCCCAGCATCTGTTTCGCTAATTTGCCAACCGCAGTTCCATTACCCAGAATCTTGCGGCTTCCTTTGTGCAGCGCCACGACCGAAGGTTCATCCAGTGCAATCCCCTCGCCCTGGATGGACACGATGGTGTTAGCCGTTCCCAGATCAATCGCTAAGTCGGGACAGATCCATTGACGTAAACGGTGCAGCATCCTTGCACTACCGCTTCTTTAGAAAAAGAGTAAACTGCTGTAGAAATAAACACACGACAATCCCAATCATCCGTCGCTGAGAAGCCTGCGATTCACAATGTATCCTGTTAAGATTGGGAAAATGTATTCGAGATGGCGAGTTTCTGCAAGATGCAGTTCGGAAACGGCCCATCAATGATAAAACAGGAAAGCCAGGAAGCTTTGGCTGTGTCATTTTGATTTGGATTCAGACAATTCAGTGCTATAATTCAAGAGTATTTATTAATAGAGAGTAAACAGACTTCCCATGTTTGATTCGGATGACGAAGAAGAATTTGAAGACACCAGCGTGCAAGAACAACAATTCTTCATCCTGGGCGGCTCTCTCTTTTCAATTGGATTTATCGTCATCGCCTTTGGAGTGGGCTGGATATTGGGAGTCAGTCCGCTGCAAAATCTGAACTGGAGCTGGTCCGACCTGTTCATCGGTGCCGCAGCAGTCTTACCGATGTTCCTGTTTTTTCTGTTCGCTGTTCGTGTCCCTGTCCGTGCCCTTCAAAAGATCAAACAATTTCTGCTGGATGAACTGGGCCCCCGAATTGTCAACGGCTCGATCCTGGAACTGTTCATCCTCTCGATTTTCATCGGCCTGGGTGAAGAGTTGCTATTTCGCGGCGTTTTGCAGTCTTGGTCGTCTCAATATGGAGTCGTCATCGCAATCATCTTCACCAATTTGCTGTTTGGGATTCTGCATTCGATCACGCGCGTGTATGTGATCATCGCCACACTGATGGGCGTTTACCTGAGTCTGCTGCTGGTTTTGTTTCCGCCGCAGAATCTGCTGATTCCCATCACGACTCACACAATCTATGACTTCGCCTGTTTTTTATATATCATCCGCATTTATCGTCAGCAGGTGATTGCTGAGCAGTCAGAAATTTAGAGCGTTCAGGTGGTTGATGTCGAGCTCTCAAAGGTTCCGTTCACCCAAAGCACGCGACAAAAACAAAACAGGACGAGCCTTGAGAGCCCGTCCTGTTTTTCAATTTGGCGTCCGTTCCAGTCTTATTTTTTCTTTGTCTTCGGGATTTTCGGATCTCGTTTCAGCGGCAGTGAAACCTGTTTACCGGTCCACGAAGACTGATAGATCGCCAGAATGATTTCGACACTCTTACGACCATCGTTTCCATCAACCAGCGGTTTCTTGCCCGTCTTGATGGAATTGATAAAGTCTTTCAACTGTTCCATGTGACCTGCGTAAGAAATCGCAGACGGGTCGCTGGCACCGCCGGTATTGCCGCTCTTTTTTGCCAGATCCGTTCGGATTTTTTCATCGCGGGCGTTCTCTTTGGCAAACTCCCAGTGCAAGACATCGTCCTGCTCGATAATGACGGTTCCATGCGTACCGGAAATTTCCGTTTTCTTGAGCAGGCCTGGGAAAACACTGGTACTGGCTTCAATCACGCCGAGGGCGCCATTTTTGAAGCGAATGGTCGCCACTCCCGTATCTTCGACTTCAATCCGCTTATGAGCCAGTGTGCCCGTCATGCCGTTGACGTCGGCCACATCACCCATGAACCAGTACAGGAGGTCGACATTATGAATCGCCTGATTCATATACGCGCCGCCTCCGTCCATCAGCCAGGTGCCACGCCATCCGCCGCTGTCGTAATATTCCTGGGTGCGCCACCATTTGACATAGGTATCACCGAGCGTCAGTTTGCCAAAGCGGCCTTTTTCGATCGCTTTTTTCAACTCCTGATTGGCAGCACCAAAACGGGACGGCATGATCGTTGCCAGTTGAACCTTATTCTTCTTGCAGGCGTCAATGATGGCGTCACAACGTTTGAGCGTGATTTCCAGTGGTTTTTCGACCACAACATGTTTGCCGGCTTTCGCAGCGGCAACAGCCGGATCCATATGCGCACCGCTGGGAGTGCAGATGGTAACGACGTCTATCTCCGGATCTGTCAGCATTTCGTCTAAATCATGATAGGCCGTGCAACCATTCGCTTCTGCAAACTTATCAGCCGATCCCGCAAATCGATCAAAGCAGGCGACCAGCTTGGCGCCGCGAATTTCTGCGAGCGCCTTTGCATGAAAATTCGAAATCATGCCACAGCCGACAATTCCAAAACCTGTTGCCATTACTGTTGCTTTCTGTATTTCGTTCCAAAAGTGTCTGTCTCCGTCCCCATGCCAGACACGGGTATCAGAGAACAAAATGAGCTATCTTAAGCAGCTAAAACAAAGTTTTACGAAGTATCTCGCACGAATGCAATGCGCGCGGAATCAATTCCCCCGAATGCGAAAAAAACCGGGGCGATTCCGGTCGATCCGGGATCAATCGACTAATTCCACCTGACAGAATCGTTTCTTGCCGACCCATAACAGGAGGCCCGATTCCACGGGAATCGCCTGATCATGGGCTTCGATTTTCAATTTCTCTTCCCCCACTTTTGCCCCTCCCTGTTTGATTGAACGGCGGGCATCACTAGTGGAATCGCACAGGCCCGTCACTTTCAATAAATTGGCGGCAGGTATTGTCCCATCATCGCTTAATTCTGACTTTGAGAGCTGTACAACAGGAATCTCGGAAGGTAAGCCGCCCGAACCAATCTCCCGCTGCCAGCGTTCGGCTGCCTCGTCTGCCGCAGCCGCGTCGTGATACTCGGAAATAATCGTTTTCGCCAATCGCACTTTCGCCTCTTTGGGATGCCCTTTCAAAATGGCGGTCACTTCCTCCAGTGGAAAATCGGTCAGTAGTTCAAAAAACATCTGCATGCTGTCATCCGAAAGCTGCATGAATTTTTTCATCATGTCATACGGGGCTTCACTGATACCGATATAATTCCCCAGACTCTTCCCCATGCGGCGGACGCCGTCAGTGCCGACCAGAATCGGCGACATCACGCTCACCTGCTGCTTCAGTCCCTGATCTTTTTGTAGATCGCGGGCCAGCATAAAGGAGTAAAGCTGTTCGGTTCCCCCCAGTTCAATGTCAGCTTTGATTTCGACCGAATCCCAGGCCTGCATGATCGGATACAGACACTCATGCAGGTAAATGGCCGCTTCTTCGCGATACCGTTTGGAAAAATCGTCGCGGGTCAGTAATTGGGCGACCGTCACTTTGCTGCAGAGTTCCAGAATCTGGGCAAAATTCATTTTGCTGAACCAGTCTCCGTTCCGCACGACTTCCGCATGCTCCAGATCGATCACTTTACCAACCTGATTCAGATAGTCGATCGCATTGGCTTCCACCTGTTCGATCGTGAGGCGGGCCCGGGTTTCATCCCGCCCGCTGGGATCACCGACCAGCGCCGTATAATTACCGATAATAATGACCGCCTGATGCCCCAGTTCCTGAAACTGCCGCATCTTCCGCATGGGAACGGTATGCCCCAGATGGAGGTTTATGCCTGTCGGGTCAATCCCGTATTTAATCCGTAGAGGAGTCCCGGTTTCTCGGCTCCATTTGAGTTTTTCCGCCAGTTCCTGTTCAGGAACGATCTTCTCGACGCCGCGGCGGATGACAGCCAATTGCTCTTCAACAGGCAAAAATTGCATGGAACGTACCAGACTCTAATCTCTAAAAGTGTAATTCTGAAAAACGGGGTTTCGACCATTTTGTCGACTCACACCACGAGCGTCAATCTAAGCAGCAGCATGTTACCGGTTATTTCAATACGATTTGACCAATTGCTGCCTGACATGATAATATCCGGATCTTGTTCACAACTTTGCCAGGAAAATTCTGATCTCATATAACTGTTTAATGATGACCGGAATCAAACTACTCAGACTTAACATTTTTACAAAGAGTGAAAGTTTTGATCTGTACAGAGAAGGAATGGCATTGATGAAATTCTGTAAAATCCGTTACAAGAATCGGACGCCGAGAGTACTGCTTACCATATTATTTTCATTCACGACCACCTTCCTCACCCTCCTGAGTAAAGCCTGTCTTTGATGGACATTGCACACCTATTTCAATTCAAACAGGATCGGGAATTTACCAGACTCCTGCATCACGATAACTATATCGACCTCACAACCGCAGCGCTCGAACTAGCCCGCGATGATCAACCCGAACTGCAGTTTGATATGGTTTATACATGGATTCGACAACGGGCCAGCGAGCTTTCCGGTCGTGTCGCGTTGGCCAATGATGATCGTTCTCTCGTTCAATGCTTTGTGGACTGTCTCGCCAGACAGCACAAACTGATCGGAAACACAACCTGTTATCATCAGGCGGAAGGCAGCTACTTAAATTACGTGATTGAAAAAAAACAGGGCCTGCCGATTGCACTCTCTCTCATCTATATGGCTGTTGGCAAAGAGCTGGGGATTGACATTCAGGGAGTCGCCGCCCCCATCCAATTTCTGGTACGCTATGACTCTCAGGCAGGTCCGCTGTTCATTGACCCTTATGCAAAAGGTGCCATCTACACTGAAGAGGAATGTGTAGTTCGACTGGCTGAACTGGGAGAATTTACCCGAGGCGAACTGACCAGACTCTTAAAACCGGCCAGTCACCGTGAGATTATCGCGAGGATGCTGATGAATCTCAAACGCATTCACGAAGAACATCAGGACTACCAGAAAGCTTGGAATGTGCAACGCAGGCTGTTTGCACTGAGCCCGCTTTCCAACACTCACAAAAAAGACATGGCGGCACTCAGTTTTAAAACAAAACAACTGAGTCTCTCTGTGGAATTACTCGAAAGTTGTCTGAAAAGTTGCCCCGAGTCAGAGCAGTCTGATATTAAATTGATGCTTCAAAAAGTGCATACAGAACTGGCAAAATGGAACTGACTGTCATGCTCATCCAGCGAATTGAGACGCAGCCGCTTCGATCTGATACAGAAATTTGCCCCCGCTCTGGAACATTTGATTCTCTGAAAATCGACTCCAGGCCAGACGGATAACCACAAATTCCATCACCGGTTTTTCCAGATCGAAGGTAATCGCGACTTCACGCGATGTAATCGGTTTGCGATGGGAAAAAGAAATGCCTTCGATGGAAAGATTGCGTCCTTCGACGACCTGCAGGTCAGGTTCCAGTTGTTTCGATTTTCGATTGATCAACGACAGACCGATCGGCCGCTCGCAGGGAATCCGGTGCCATTTGCGACTGCTGAAGGCTGCCGGCTCGAGATACCAACTGGCAACAACCGTTTCAGCCAGCTTGTTCAATTCCGGTATCCTCCGTAAACAGGGAAACCGTTTTGTCTCTTGTAGAAACGCTTCCCGCTTGTCAAATTTAAACTCCGAAGATTTCATTTCCAGCAAACCGTTCAAAATGGTTTCACCCTCGAATGTCTCTGCTATGTGCCCCATGATGATTCGCTCTTTTTAATCTGTCTGAAAC
>NZ_CALFPF010000785.1 GCF_937919775.1 uncultured Gimesia sp. | reverse complement strand
ATGAGGCGGATCTGGAAGAAGAAAGAAAATGGATCAAGGATGTCAAACTCTGGCTGATCTTGCTCGGTAGCAATGATCTGCTGCAACAGCAACAGGGGTTGAAAAACATGCAGTCGATTACAGACCCGCATGCTGTTGCTGCCCTGGCCAGAATGATGGGAAAGCATGATAGCGTTGTTATTCGGTCACTTCTGGTTTCTACACTTGCCCAGATTTCCGGTGATAAGCCACTCCGCCCGCTGGTGGAACTGATTTTGACAGACCCTGAACCGACGATTCGCACGTCTGCTCTGGAAACACTCGCCAAACGAGACGCAACCGGGGCCATCGCATTTTTCATCGAAGCATTGAAAAACAAATCCAATATCATCGTACAAAGAGCAGGCGCAGGTCTCGAAGAGATTGGGAATCAATCTGTGGTCCCCGACCTGATTACTGCTTTAATCACCGACCATACTTATGTTGTTAGAGTGCCTGATACAAGTTCTACATATTCCTATAATACGAACGGCACCTTTGGTAATTCCGGCGTGGTCCTGCCGCCAGAGATTGAAGCAGGATTATTGGCAGGTCGATACCCTAATGGCGTGATCGTATTGCCATCTCAGCAACCCAAGGTGCTGATGCGAACGGTTTCTGTAAAACACGCTCACCAGAATGAAGCCGTATTGCTGGCACTGCAAAAAATCACGAAGCAGAATTTCGGCTATAATGAAAGAATGTGGCGTCTCTGGTGGGCTTCTATGCAAAACCAGACAGGGCTGATTCCGGTGATCAAGTAAGACTCGCAGTAAACCGTCTGCAGAATTATCTGTTCTAATATCAGAATTCCGAAAGTTCCAGAACTTCGCGAAGCGCTCCCAAATGTTGGTCGTAGTTTTTCCAGCGATCCAATCCCGCTCGATTCATGGGACGGCGGACCTGCCAGTTGCTTGCCGTAGTGACAGGTCGGCTGTTGTCATGAAAATTCAGACAACGGTCGTCCCAGGAAATACCAATAAAGTCAATCAGTTTTTTGCTGACCGCTTCCTGATCGGCGACCAGTTCGGAATAATGCAGTTCGTAAGGTGCAACCGGCAGAACGGCTTTCCAATGCTGCATGAGTCTTTGATACTCCCGGTAATACAGTCCCAGGTGTGTTAGATTAAAAGAATAATCATGGCCTCGACGAAAACGCTGAAAATAGCACGAAAGACAGGTGTCAAGTGGATGCCTCTGACAATGAATCACTTTTGCCTCTGGAAACAGAATTGCAATCAGACCCAGATGCAAAAAATTCGCAGGCATTTTATCAATAATGCGAACCGCGGAATGGTCGAATGTGCGCAATCGACGCAAATACGCATCTGCAAAACCTGCAAATGCGTTTTCCGGCAGGTTCGCCACACATTCCGGAAAATCGGTTTTCGGTATCGCGTACTGCTTCATCGTTCCAGCAATACTGGAGATATCCGGCAATTCCCCTGCCCCATGAACTTCGGGATGGCTGGATAAGATTTGTTCAACCAGGGTCGTGCCGGTACGCGGCATTCCCACAATAAAAACAGGAACCTTGCTCGAGACTCCCAGTGAGGAAAGCTGCTGGATCCTCTCAGTTGAAAAAAACGAGATGAGTCGATCGATCTCTCTCCTGAACTGATCGATTTCAAACTGAGAGTTCTTGAAACGATTTCCCATCTCGTAAAATGAAAAGGCTTTATCATAATCCTTGATATCGTTGAATATTTTTCCCGCTGCAAACCCCAGAAAACATCGATCTTCATCGGATAGATCCGACCGCGACAATTGCTGTTCGAGATGGGGGACGATGGGGTCATCGAATGCAAACTTTCGGGCTGCAGAATAATTGAAATACGCTTCTGCATAATCCGGTTTTAAATTCAATGCCGTCAGATAGTGCTACTCTGAAAGATCAAAATCTCCCACCAGACGATAGATGGCGGCAAGATTATGGTGATATTCGGCAATCTGCGGATTCAGCGCGATTGCTTTTTTCAGGCGCTCAATGCCCGACGCATAATCTCCGCTGTTTGATGCAGCCAGACCATAGAAATGCGGAAACTGATCGTTATTCACATTTGCCGGATAAAACGGCTTTAAAAGATCTTCTGCTTTTTTCGCCTGATTGGCCTGCAGTAATTTAACGGCTTCAGCGATGAGATT
>NZ_CALFPF010000784.1 GCF_937919775.1 uncultured Gimesia sp. | reverse complement strand
CTTATCGCAGGTATTTTATACTTTGAGGGGCTCTTCGATCAACTGTTTTATGGGGATCGGGCGAAATGTGTACTGAAAATGGCCACGTCGCTTCATCAGATCAGACAGGATTTGATGAAGCGACTGTTAAGCCAATATGAGCTTATTGCAACCAGGCCAGCGGGGCTGTTGCCGGCGGCATTTTAATGAGTTTCACGCAGGAAACGTCTTTGTGCTGGGAGACTTCTGCGATCGCGGCTTCGGGGACTTCCCCATCGACATTCAGAACCGCGATGGCCTCGCCACCGGGCTGATTTTGCAGGCGGCCCAGAGCCATATGAGCAATATTGACATTGTGATTGCCCAGGACCGTGCCGATGTATCCGATGAGTCCCGGCACATCATTGTGCCGATAAATCAGCAGGTTGCCATCGAGATAACCGTCGAGATAGAACTCGTCCAGCCGTGTCAGGCGTAAGAAATCCTGTCCGAAAATGGTACCGGCAGCCGAATACTTGCCTTCTTCCGTTTCAACGGTTGCCGTGATCAGCGTGGAGAGGGTTCCTGCTTCAGTGGAACGGGATTCCGAAATGTCGATACCACGTTCTTTCGCGAAGATCGTCGCGTTGACGATGTTGACATCAGCCTCAAAAGCATTCGAAAGCAAGCCGGCGGTAAAGCTGGATGTGATCAGTTTTGTCTGCTTTTCTGCGACTTCGCCCCGATACTGGATCTGAACGCGTTTCAGACTGCCTTTGGTCAACTGAGACAGAAACAGGCCCAGCCGATGTCCCAGCTCGATATGAGGCTTGAGATCGGCCATCTCTGCGCCCGAGACAGGAATCATGTTGATGGCGTGGCGGATTTCATTCTTCGTCAGAAAGTCAGAAATAATTTCAGCAGCTTCCAGCGCCACCATTTCCTGAGCTTCATCTGTGGAAGCACCCAGGTGAGGGGTCGCCAGCATGTTAGGGGCGTCGATCAGGCGTCGGTTTTCAGGGGGTTCCTGTGTGAAGACGTCGCAGGCAGCGCCGGCTACTTTACCTGATTCGAGCGCATCGGCCAGATCGTCTTCATTGACAATACCCCCACGGGCACAGTTAATGATTCGGACGCCGGGACGCATGGTGGCGATCCGTTCGGCGTTGATCAGGTTGCGTGTTTCATCGGTCAGAGGCGTATGCACGGTCAAAAAGTCACAATGTTTGACAAGTTCATCGACTTCCTTATAGAGTTCAATGCCATATTCGGCTGCCCGTTCTGCGGAGAGAAACGGATCGTAGCCGATGACTTTCATTTCCAGTCCGTGAGCCCGGTGGGCGACGGAGAGCCCGATGCGCCCCAGACCGATGATGGCCAGCGTTTTGCCGGCGATCTGGGTACCCGTTAATGATTTACGCTCCCATTTTCCGGCTTTCATTGTGGCATAAGCCGGGCCGATATTGCGGGCCAGCGCCATCATCAGGGCGATCGTCTGTTCTGCGGTGCTGGTGGTATTCCCAGCCGGAGTATTCATGACGACGATCCCTTCACGGGTGGCGGCAGCGCGGTCGATATTATCGACGCCGACACCGGCCCGGACGATTGCCTTTAATCTGGTTTGACCTTTGAGAATTTCTTCGGTCAGTTTTGTGGCACTGCGAATGATGATGCCATCAGCCGTTTTGAGTGCTTCCCGTACTTCTTCCGGCGAAAGACCGGAACGAACATCAAGTTCGATTTCCGGGTTATCTTCAAGAATTTTAAGACCGGCTGGCGAAAGATTGTCCGTGATCAGGACTCGGTACATGGAACTCACTCGCTTCTTTATTACATGGGAAAAGGGTCAGGGGAAATCACAATGACTCCCTAATGATACAGAGGTATCGTCCCTTAGCATAGTTCGCCAAAAAATCGCGCCAAGGCAAACGGCACCGCAAACTCGGGAAATCTAAAAACAGTTTGATACTGCCGGGGGGCAGGTCCGTTTTTCATTGGTAAAGCGTCGATTTTTGCCTGTAAAGGGGATAACCTCAGTCAAAATGAGTATGATATTCTGTGCACATTCTGTTGAGAATCTGAGGGATTATTATTTTTGAGAATTCATCGGTGAAGGTAGATATGAAGCGATCTCTGTTCAAAATACTGGTTGTGATCCTGCTGATTTCCCTGCCGGTTATGCTGCGTCAATCCTATCTGTGGATGACGGCCTTACCGAGCCAGATCACAATCGCCGCCGGACATCCTGAAGGACGCTATCATGGTATGGCTGTGCAGCTCAAAACGATGCTGGAACAACAGTTACCCATTGATGTGCAGATCCTTGAGACAAAAGGATCACTGGAAAATCTGGAGTTATTGCGCAGCGGAAAAGCTGATCTGGGGTTTTATCAACCGGGCACCGAATTTGCGCTCGCTGCGCTGAAACCAGGTCAGCCGCAAACGAAGATTTCTGCGACCGACCAGATCTGTTTCATTGCGAATCTGTATTCTCAAGTGTTGCACGTGATTGTACCCGCCGATTCCGGCATCAAAAGCGTGGAAGAACTGAAAGGGCGTCGGATTGCGATCGGGCAGCAGGGGTCGGGAGATCTGGCGGCCAGTCTGCCTCTATTACGACATTTGCAAATCGGCCTGGATGAGATTAACCCGGCCTATCTCTCCTATCAGGAAGTCGAAGAACAGTTCGGAAAGAAAACGTTGGATGCCGTGATTGTGACTGTGGGAATTGAGGCGCCCGTCCTGCATCACCTGTTGGAAACGGGCAAATATCGAATTTTAGAAATCCCGTTTATCGGTGCGCTGACCCGAAAGGAATCGAGCTTTTATGAATATGAAATTCCCGCAGGCATGTTTCGACGAATGGGCCCAACAATACCCCCGCAAAATCTGCAGACGGTCGCCTGCGGCGCGCATCTCCTGACGAGGGAATCGGTTTCTGACGATCTGATCTCCGAAGTGACATTGATCATTCTGCATGAAAACTTTTCGCGACAGATGCATCTGAACGAATTGTTTGCACAAGGAACCGTTTTTGCACGAGATACGCAGGGTTTTCCCATTCATTCCGGCGCGGATCATGTTTACAACCCCGAATTGAAACCCTTTCTGAACTCGGAATTTGTGGAAGCGACTGAGGGGATGCGGTCGTTTATCGTATCGATGCTGATTGCCGCCTATTTGCTGTTTCGATGGGCTCAGAAACGGCGCGATAAAGCAAAGGAACATAAACTGGATCGCTATATCAGGCAACTGGTGGAAATCGAAATGAAACAGATGCGGGTAGACGGCAATCATCCGGATGACGGCCCCGCGTTACACGCTCTGCTGGATGAAGTTACCAGCCTGCGTCAGGATACACTGAAACATTTTTCCGCTCACGAGCTGAATGAAGATCGTGCCACCGATGCTTTTCTGGAAATGTGCCACGCGTTGAGCGACAAAATTAACGCCAAGCTCTTAGGCTGGAAAATTGATCGCCTGGGTGAGAAGATAACCAGATCCTGATCGCTCTGTTCTGATCAGAGGCTGTTTAAGATGCGACCACTTTTTTCGTCCGGAATCGGTTCATGCTGGCAAACGACAATCTGATAAATGGTTTGATGATCCTGGTGGGGATGATCGTCGGCTATCTGTTCATTCTGATTCCGATCCTGATTTATTATGCAGTTCAACATATGCGATCGCCGCAATTGATTTTGCTGCCTGAAACAGACTGGAGTGATTTTCTCTCAGTGAAATGTCGAATTGAATCTGGCTGGGCGGAATCAAATCAATTCAAACTGGTTGGCGTTTATCGGTTGCAGCAGAATTTTATTCTGGTCTGGGAGCATGTGGAGAGCGCCGCTTATTTTCACATCACCCTGTCTCCCTACGGGCGGTTTCACTGTTTCAATACGGTTTTTGAAGAAGACTATTCTCTGCTGACCGCCAATGATCGGGAATCGCTGGTATTTCCCTCTCCCCCCAGGCGATTTGTGCAATCATTCGGGATCGAGAAAATGGAAGCGTTGAATGAAAAACACCAGTCGAGTGTCGCCGATTTGATTAAAGTCAAGCATCTGAAATTACGGGAGAACTTTCCCGACTTTGAAGAGGCCTACCTCAGTCTTGTCCGGCAGCAGCACGAACATGTGCGGTCGGTGTTGTTTTATCCGATCCGGGGGATTTGGTGGTATCATGTCGGTCGTCGGGTCAGATTCAATCAGCCCCTCGACCTGCAGCAGGCCGTGTTAGATAACTGAAAGACTGCCCTCGGAAGACTGCTAACATGCGCGGAATTATTTCTGCAGTTCCCAGAGTCCGCGGTGAATGATCCAGCCTTCATTTCGTTTTTTTCTTTCGAAGCTGGTCTGGTAATCCATGTCATGTTCGGGATTATTTTCTTTCGGCGCTTCCCGGCGTGTAAACTGGCTGGCATGGTCCATCAGATTTTTGACCCGTTCGAAGTATTCTTCCACGTCGGTCCAGAAATGAAGCTCCCCGCCGTTTTTCAGTGCTTTGGTGATTTGTCTGACAAACACATCGGTAAAAATCCGGTTTTTGTGATGTCGTTTTTTCCACCAGGGATCGGGAAAGTAAACGTGAATTTCCGAGATTGAGGAATCCGGGATGAATTTATCAAAGGCAATTCGTGCGTCCCCTCCCAGGACGCGGGCATTCGATCGGCTGGCTTTCAGCAGCCGGGTCGCTCCCCGCCGTCCTTCGCGATAATCGAGTTCCATCCCCAGGAAGTTTTTGTCCGGGTTGTCGCCACTGGCATTGAACAGAAATAACCCCCGACCTGCTCCCACGTCTAAAACCACCGGATGATCATTTCCGAAAAAAGCAGTCCAGTTGAAGGGGCCTTCCAGATCTTCGAGAGTTTGAAAGTAGGGTTTGAGATCAGTAATGGGTTTCGAACACGACATGATATTAAGAGAGCGACACTTTCAGATGTTGTAAACAGGCGATTAATACGATGCACACACTGTAGAATAGAAGCCGTGGCGTGTAAATTATCAATCGCTGACCGAAGTTCGTTTTTTGGGGAGATTTCAATGTTACCTGAGTTTTTGATGCAAGCCGCCACGGATGTGAAAGCGGCTCTGGCGTCGCAGAACGAGAAGCTCGTGATTTCGGAAAGCTGTACAGGGGGTTTGGTGGCGACATTATTGACCAGCCTGCCTGGGATTTCCGATTTCTTTTGCGGGTCGGCAGTCGTTTACCGCTGGGATACGAAAATGAAGTGGCTGGGAGTGCAGCCGGAGACTTTAGAGAAATATACGGATGTGAGTCGCGAAACAGCCAGAGAGATGGCACTTGGAGTCTTGAATCAAACTCCCGAAGCAACACTGGCTGCTTCCATTACCGGACATCTGGGACCGAATGCACCCACACATCAGGACGGGTTGATCTGTATTGCCATGGCACGTCGAATTATAACCGAGCTCCACAACCCGCCGGATTTGATCACCGTCGAATCTTTCCAGTCGGATACTCTCATCGACGAGTTTTCCATTGAAAGTCACCTCGCCGGCCAGGAACTCACGCTTCGGCAACAGAGGCAGCTTGCCGCTGCCCGTCAATTGTTGAAGCTGGTTTTGAACGCGTTAGAACGGTAACCGATTCAACAGATTTTGTCTGGATGCATCGAGAATGGGGATTTCCTGCTTGATGCGCCCGGCCCGAATTGCATTCAGGACCATCGGTTTTTCCTGAATTTGGCTCTGTTTTGAATGAAAACTGTTCAAGGCAGCCCCATAGGGCGCGGTACATCCCGGATAATCGTCAAATCTTACTTTCGTGGAAAAAGTTACTCTGGTTTTCCATATGTTGCAACCCGCTCTTTCGGCACGATCTTCGTTATGGATGCGATATTCTGTACTTCCCTTTGTATCAGCACAACGTGAATAACCGAATTATTCAGTAGGCCGTGAGTGGTCGTTCAAAACATTTCATCTGGCATGATCGGTGTAATTGGAATTGCATCCGGTAGAGTGAACTTGTCGGAAGAGGCTTGAATGGACTCTCAGATTTTCTCTCTGAATCGTATTCATAAATCGGCTGAAGCAAACTAATCGCTCTCGACTCATCTTTTTCGAGGATATCATAATGAAGCGCTGCAGTATTTGGGCCGCAGTTCTTTCAGCGTCTGTCGCTGTTCCCTTCGCCGGCTGTTCTCATATGCCCACAGCCATGCTCCCTTCTTCCGCACGGGAAAAGGTTCTGGACAGCAAAATGGTCGTTGCTCAGGATCTGGAAAACAAAAAAGAATTGGAGAAGGCGAAAAAGGCCTACGAAACAATTTATAAAGCAGATCCGAAACGGGCTCTAGCCTGTCACAGGCTGGCAATTGTCAGTTACCGATTGGGCGAGCATGAGGAAGCTTTGAAGTATTTCAGCAAAGCGCAAGAGCTGACACCTGAAAATGCGGAGCTGCTGAGTGATTATGGTTATGCCCTCTACAAGATGAAAAAGTATAAGCAGGCGGAAGAAGTTTTAACGAAGTCCGTCGGTTTTGATCCCAAGAGTGAGCGTGCGATAACCCGTTTGGCAACCGTCCTTGGCATGCAGGGGAAAATGCAGGAAAGTTATACGCAACTCTGCAAGTTCAGTTCACCCGCAGAAGCACATGAAATTGTTGCGCATCTGCACTCGGAACGGGGAGAAAAGCAACAGGCTTTAAATCGTTACCAGCAGGCACTGGCAATCAGCAAAATTGAAACCAGTCGGGATTTAAAGCCGGGTTCCAAAGCATACGAACAGAATGAGCAATTATTAAAGCGGGTGGAGCAGAATATCGCCCAGCTTTCCAGTGACCCGACTTTGAAATCAACTCAATCCGATATGAAGATGGTCAATCACTCTCAGCAGAAAAAACAGGAATCGGGCAAGGCCGCGATAGAGAAAGATTTCTTTCAAAAAGTAACAGAAAAATCTCTGGCCAAGACTGACAAGAAAATAGTTGATACGAAGCAGGTGACGGAAGTCGCTGCAGCAAAGAATTCACCTTTCCGGACGATTCGTGAAAATCTTGGAAAAGAGAATAGGACACAGGAATTTGAAAATCCGTTCCTGGCCGATCCTGAGTTGAATGAATCCGCGTTTGAAGAACCGCAAACGGAAATTGCCAAAGTAGAAATTATCAAAACGGAAGAAGTGAAAACAGAAGCAAAGCAAAAACGCAGTGAGTTGGATGCGATTCTGGCTCAGGCAGAAACGCGTCCGGAAGCGAAAGAAGAAGTCTCGTTCAGAAGACTGACAGATCAGGATATGAATCGGGTGGAACCAACTGTCAAGAAAGAACAACAGACGGTGGAAGTGGCCAGAAAAGAAATGGTCGCCCGCGTTGAGACGAAACCGGTTCAGGCTAATCAAAATAACGTGAAAACGAAACGCTCTGCGTACGAATTGATGCGTGAATTACAGAACGAGCTGATCGCGGATTTCACTCCTCCTGAAGCAGATCAGGCGGTGGAAGAGCCTCGATTTCAACTGGTTCAGCAGACCGTGCCTCAAACTGAAGAGAGTCGGCCTTTTGTAAACTACAATCAGGTCACGGCCGCCAGGTCTCCGTTTGAAGGAGAATCTGTGACTCAGCTTGGGAAATGGAAACCCGTTGACCCTGATGTGAAAAGCTTCGAAAAAATGCCGACTGTCAATACTGTTTCACGAAGTGTCGATTTGGAGTCTGATGTCCAGCCCCGCAAGCCTCTTGTGCAGAATGCCAGTGTGAGCCAGCCTAAGCTGGAAATTATACAGCCGATGACAGCGGCAGCAATGTGCCCGGAGGCGAAAGGGGAAGTGCTGGAACTGGTTCGGCAGCTTGAGTCAAAAGATGTACCCATGCTGAAACAGTCCATTCAACGACTGGGAGCAATGGAAACAGAAGCAGTCGCTGCAGTGCCTGCACTGCGATCCTTATCGCTGCATGAAAATATGGGGGTTCGGATTCAGTGTGCGTTTTCCTTGTGGAAAATCGAAGGGAATACTGACGATTCGATTCCCACACTGGTTGATGCAATGAATTCCTCAATCGAAAGTGATCGTTCCTTCGCTGCCGCCGTTCTGGCACAGATTGGATTTACTTCTCAGGAATTGACGCCGATCCTGGTCCGATCACTGTCTGACAGTAATGAGTACGTTCGCATGCATACAGCAGAACTGCTGGCCCGCGATTCAGAGTGGAAATATCAGGCCAATAAAACGCTGGCTGATTGCCTGCTATCCAAAGATGTCAATATCCGCTGGTTAGCCAGCTATAGTCTGGCTGATTTGAAACCGGAAGATGACCGGGTGGTCGCAGCCTTATCCATTGCCTTGCAGGATAAAGCCAGCCAGGTTCGTGCCGGAGCCGCTTATGCGTTGGGAGAAATCGGGCCTTATGCTCACAAATCGATCCCGGAACTGCAGAAGGCACGATTTGATACGAATTCCGAAGTCAGAACTGCTGCGAAGAATGCCCTGAGCCGCGTGCGTCGGGTCACTCCTCCTTCTGCCAATTAAAGTTATTTCGTGGAAATCAGAGGCGGTTTCTAATCTGTGATTGCAGGTTAGAGCCGTCCTCAGATGTCCGCAATGCAGCAGGCAGCCGCTAATAGCGGTTTCGATACGGGAAGGCCTGCAGGTTCACCGTCTGGTATTGACTGCTCTGATCATAACTGGCCGCAGCAACACGTTGTGGTGAGTTGGTCTGGGAGTCATTTGTGAGATGACGTTCCAGCCGCCCTTCCAGTGCTTCTTCCTTTTTCTCCATCAGCTGCTGTCGGCGCTTCCGTTCTCTGGTGCTCGCCAGCGCCCCCAGTCCAAAATAGGAGATCAGACCAAACACGCCCATCATCAGGTAGGTGCTGTCTGCGGGGAGATGAGAAATACCCCCGGTTGCCATTCCGAGCACAAAGATACTGATAATCAGGATCGAAGTGTGGCTCAGTAAAGGGCGTGTCCCTGTTTCTGCCAAAGATCTTGTTCTAGAATGTGCCATTAGAGATCTCAGTCCCGGAGTAATTCGAGAAGGGAAATTGATTAAAAGCGGGCTTTGACAGTGACCCCGTTCCCTTGAGAGATATGGATCTGCTCACCTAAACTTAGTTCGAGACTGTTGATCGGTCAAAAAAAAGGCCGCGATTCGTCCTGCTTTTTTAGAAGTTCAGTCGAATGTGAGTTTGTTTTCAGCGAATTCTGGTATTACAGCCGGAATGACCGGTAAAATTGTTATTACGATGGCATCAGTTTCGGGAGAAAAGAACGTCTGTGAAAATTGCTTTGGCACAACTGAATCCGACGGTAGGTGATCTGCGCGGAAATTGTCAGCGTATTTTGGAAGCTGTACATCGGGCAGAACAGGCGGAAGCCGACCTGATTCTTTTTTCTGAACTGGCCGTCTGTGGCTATCCTCCCAAAGACATTCTCCTGCGGGAAGGTTTTATTGAGGCCTGCGATCGGGCAGTCGAGCGGCTGGCGCGACAAATAAAATCGAAGATCGGCGTGATCGTGGGGCATCCCAGCGGGCGTGATCTGCCTGCCGGGCGGTTTGCCAACGCTGCCAGTTTGCTGCATCAGGGAAAAACAGCCGCCCGCATTCATAAATTACTGCTTCCCAATTACGATGTGTTTGATGAACAACGCTATTTTCGTCATGCGGATCTGAGCAGTATCAAGCCGATTCTGTTCCAGGGGCTCAAACTGGGATTGCATATCTGCGAAGACGCCTGGTGGGGGCAGCCGGATACGTTTTATCATAATCAGCCTGTCGAATTACCCGATCCCGTCAAGATGCTGGCGGAAGCCGGCTCTGATTTGCTGATCAATATTTCTGCCAGCCCGTTTGAAATTGATAAGCGGGACCGCCGGCATCAAATTGTACATTCGCACGTGGATCGTTTTGCTATTCCCTACCTGTTTGTGAATCAAGTGGGGGGCAACGATGATCTTGTGTTCGACGGACAGAGTTTTGTGACAGATCGGGAGAGCCGGATTGTGCTTCAGATGCCCGGATTTCGAGAAGACCTGCAATACTATGATACGGATCAGTCTCCGAAAGCCGGTCCCCTTGAAATCGAACCGTGTTCACGCGAGAAACAGCTGTTTGAAGCACTCGTACTCGGTCTGCGAGATTATATGCAGAAGTGCGGGTTTACCGATTGTGTGCTGGGCTTATCCGGCGGGATCGATAGTGCGCTGGCCTGTGCGATTGCCGCCGAAGCCATTGGCCCCGAGCGCGTGCATGCGCTGTTGCTCCCCAGCCGCTACAGCAGCGAGCACAGCATTGCTGATTCACTGGAGCTGGTGAAGAATCTGGGTCTCGACTATGAAATCATTCCTATCGATGAAGTGCATCGTGCTTTTGAAAACCTCCCCGTGATCGGCGACGATTTGAAAGCGCAGCCCGCGGGATTGCCCGACCAGAATTTGCAGGCGCGGATTCGCGGTGCGAATGTCATGGTCCGCAGCAATCAGCATGGCTGGATGGCTTTGGCGACCGGGAACAAGAGTGAACTGGCGATGGGCTACTGCACGCTTTATGGAGATATGGCAGGCGGGTTTGCCGTGCTCTGTGATGTCTTCAAACGGGACGTCTATCGGGTGTCCCGTTATGTGAATCGGCGAGCGGGACGGATGGTCATCCCCGAACACATTCTGGAAAAGCCGCCTAGTGCGGAATTGGCGCCGAATCAGCTCGACCAGGACTCATTGCCTCCGTATGATTTACTGGATGGAATTCTGAAAGGCCTGATTGAAGAGGAGCTTTCCATCAAAAGCCTGGCGAAACAATTTCCGATCGAAACGATTCGCTGGGTGGCGAATAAACTGGATCGTAATGAATTCAAACGCAGACAAATGCCTCCGGGTATAAAACTTTCCAGTCGCGCTTTTGGCTCGGGTCGTCGTATGCCGATGGCGGCCCGGTTTCAATGGGAAGAAGAGTAAATTGTTCTACAATCGTCAGGACTCAACCTGACTTCAGCAATGGGAATATTTGATGAAGCGCCACACTCTGATTGCCGCCTGTTGCCTGTTTCTATTTTATAGTCTGCAGCATGGTACTGCCGGAGTCCCGCCACGATTGCCGCACGTCAAGCCGGAATCCGTCGGCATGGATGCGGGGCGGCTGGATCTGATCGATTTTGTGGTGCAGCGCGGTCTGGAGAGCAATTCGATGCCCGGAGCCGTTGTGCTGGTGGGATACCAGGGAAAGATTGTTTTCCTGAAAGCGTACGGCGATCGGCAACTGCAGCCTGAAAAAGTGGCGATGACTGTCGATACGGTGTTTGATATGGCATCGTTAACAAAACCCGTCGCCACCGCTACGAGCGTGATGCAGTTAGTGGAGCAGGGGAAGATCAAGCTCAGCGATCCGGTTTCACAATATATTCCGGAATTCGCCGCAAATGGCAAACAGGCGGTAACCGTTTACCAGTTATTGACTCATCAGGGCGGATTGATACCGGATAATTCGATCAAAGACTATCGGGATGGCCCCGACAAAGCGATGGAACGCATTTATGAGTTGAAGCTCTATTATGAGCCGGGAACCCGTTTTGTTTATACGGACGTGGGATTCATATTACTGGCCGAGATTGTCAAACGCGTGACAGGTCAGTCCGTGCATGAATACTCCGCCGAGAATCTATTTCAACCGTTAGGTATGAAAGAGACCGGTTATCTACCAGCAATCGAATTAAAAAAACGTGCTGCTACAACACAACAACGCGAAGAACGCTGGATGCAAGGCGAAGTGCATGATCCGCGGGCGTATGCCCTGGAAGGCGTGGCCGGTCACGCGGGATTATTCTCAACGGCAGAGGATCTGGCGATTTATGCGCAGGCTATGCTCAACCAGGGTTCGTATGCGGGCGTACGGATTTTGAAACCGGAGACCATCGACATTATGACGCGCGGTTATCCCGTTGAAGATGTCGTGCGTGGTCTCGGCTGGGATGTACTCTCGCGCTATTCTTCCAATCGAGGTGATTTCTTTTCGCGCCGGGCGTTTGGTCATGGCGGGTTTACGGGGACGTCACTCTGGATTGATCCTGGTCAGAACCTGTTTGTGATTTTTCTCAGCAATCGTGTTCATCCGGACGGAAAAGGTTCGGTCAATTCGCTGGCAGGACGGATCGGAACGATTGCAGCCGCAGCAATTAACGAGCGGCCCGTTTCGCAGTCTGCAGCAACGGTCGCTGCCAGTGATGACTTAGCAGTGCTGACCGGGATTGATGTTCTGCAAAAGGACCAGTTCAAATCTCTCAAAGGCTTGAAAATTGGTTTGATTACCAATCACACCGGTTTAAGCCGCGATGGCAAAAGCACTGTGCAGATTCTGAATGATGCGCCCGACGTCCAACTGGTCACCTTGTTCAGCCCCGAACACGGTTTCGCCGGCAAACTGGATGTTTCGAAGATCGGCGATTCCACTGATGACAAAACAGGTCTGAAAATTTTCAGCCTTTACGGAAAAACACGAACCCCTACGCCGGAGAGCCTGCAGGGACTGGATGCACTGGTGTTCGACATTCAGGATATCGGTACGCGGTTTTATACTTACATTTCCACGATGGGAAATTCGATGCAGGCGGCGAAAAAGCAGGGGATTAAATTTATTGTGCTGGATCGTCCTAATCCGATTAACGGCGTGGATTTTGCCGGGCCCGTGCTGGATGAGGGCACACAATCGTTCGTCGGCTATCACCGGATTCCCGTTCGTCACGGTATGACGGTCGGAGAGCTGGCGCGGTTGTTTAACAGCGAAATGAAGATCGATGTTGAGCTGCAGGTGATTCCTCTGCAGAACTGGAAACGGGAAATGTATTTTGATGAGACCGGCCTGACCTGGGTGAATCCCTCTCCCAACATGCGAAACCTGAACGAAGCAGTCTTTTATCCCGGCATCGGTTTGCTGGAGACGACCAATCTGTCGGTCGGTCGGGGAACCGATACCCCCTTTGAATGGATTGGGGCTCCCTGGCTGGATGGCAAGCAACTCGCGCGGCAGTTGAATCAGTCGGGATTGCCCGGAGTGCGTTTTGTTCCCGTGCAATTTACGCCTGAGTCCAGCAAGTTTGTCGGTGAGTTGTGCGGGGGCGTGAATTTTCTCATTACCGATCGGCGGCAGTTTCAGTCTGTGCGTACCGGTCTGGAAGTTGCGCATCAATTACGCCAGATATTTCCCGATCAGTGGGAGACAAAAAACTTGAACCGCTTGCTGGCCAATGAGCGTGTATTTGATGCCATCCTTGCCAGCAAAACAGTGTCACAGATTCGAGCTTTGTATCAAGAAGATCTGGCCGAGTTCGCCGTCAGGCGGGCGAAGTATTTATTGTATTGACCTGTTTCGTTCTATTTTAGATCGAAGTTCGT
>NZ_CALFPF010000783.1 GCF_937919775.1 uncultured Gimesia sp. | reverse complement strand
AATTCCTGATAAGCACCCAGACCACTGCTGGAATAGCCGCTACGTACATCGACGGGCTCCATTCCGGCCACTTTGAAATCTTCAAACACCAGATACTCGTAATCATTTTTGCTATCGAAAATGAGTTCGACTTCCACCAGATCGCCGCTTTTGAGTGCGGTCTCTCGATCAATCTCCTGACGCTGGTATTTCTCGATCTTCTGGTCAACCGCCTGCCCGCGTGAGCCGGAGGCTTTGATCGAAGCCTCTTCCGGAACCAATTTGTAGTACTTACGCTCTACCTTGATCTCCAGCCCTGTCTTGGTAATGAAATCTTCTTTAGTGAAGTACGTCACATAGGCGCTGTAATACAAAGGACCTGCCCCCTGCTTGCGGATTTCCAGACGATGGGCGCCAGACGTGAGCGCGTCCCCCTCAATCACCAGCTTATTATCAAACGTAAACAGATTCTCGGCGGTGATTTTGACCTCTTTCTGTTTTTCACCATCCAGATAGATTTCCAGCGTCAGATCAGGCTGCCCCTCGCCGCTGGCAGCCCAGTATTCTGCAAGTGCTTCGACGGCAATCGCGGTATCCGACACGGAATTCCAGTAGGTGGAATGTTTGCGATTGTTCAACAGATATTTCACCAGCTGCGCCGCCTTCGGGTTTTGCGGGTCGGCTTTTGCCAGCAGCTTCAGATAATAAGCGTTAGCTTCCACTTCGCTGCCGTACCAGTGCCACCAGTAGTTTCCTTCCGGCAGATTCAGATACGCGGTCTGGTTCTCCGGATCCTGAACCAGATACTGATCCATGTTATTCACAATCATCGCCAGCCGATCCTGACGGTCCAGTTCATGGGAGGCTAACCCCAGCATTCCCAGAGCGTAGACCGAAAGTTTTGTCCGATCCCGATAGAGAAAATCGTACATCTTTTCGTCAACAACCTTCTGGTTCACGAGCACCATGAATACATACGCGTCCAGGTTGGAAGCCGTCACTTTATACGGTTTCTTTTCGTCGGGAGCATTCAGCAGTTTCTGCAGTTCCTGTTGCTGATAATTTTTCAGCCATTCGATGCCCCGCTCCAGAGTACCGGGCACCAAAGCCACTCCGTTCTGCTGCGCCAGATTCAAACCCTGAACCACGCGCGCCGTGAAATAAGGCGACGACCGCTCCTGCCAACCGGAGAACCAGCCCCAGCCTCCGTCGGATAACTGCATGCTGGTCAGATCAGCGACCCCCTGTTTCACGATCTGATCAACTTCCGACTGACTGAAAACCGGGTTCTGGTCATAACGTTTCCACTGTTCCGCCCGCTGTTTGTCGTCACCGATTTCCTGTGCATTGAGATTCGTTCGTTTCCGTTCAATCTCCTCCAGGTTCAGTCCCATGCGTTTCAGAATATTCTGCGTCATCACGGTCGGCAGAAACCGGCACAATGTGCCATCGGTTGTTTTGTGTGGCGAATAAATCAGGTATGGGAGTGCATCGACCATCGCCCCTGCCAGTGAAGGCGAGTATCGCAGTTCCAGACGACTCAGTTCCGAATTCCGTTGATTGGGAATCTGGAAGCTGATTTGAGCGGACTTTCCGTCGGCAGGAATCGTGCCGGTGAACGACTCGGTTTTTAAAATGCCATGCACTTTGACAGGGAACGTCATCTGCATCGCGTCCGACTCTTCATCGGTGAGCGCTTTCATGCGAATCACGGCAAAACCGGGACGGACCGCTTTTACTCGCCAGTCGATGCGATGTTCTCCGTTGGCAGCGATTTCGACAGTCTGCGTCATCTCACCTAAAGGCTGTAAGGTATCGCCGTCCAGTTCCAGAACTACCGTCACATTTTTTGATGTCTTGAGGTAATTGTGAACGTTCGCGCTCAGCACCACTTCATCCGTTTCCGTAAAGAACCGCGGTGCCTGTAAACGCACGATTAAATTCTTTCTGGTGACGACCAGTTGTTCCCCTTCACCCACTCGCGTCCCCTGCCCCATGACCCAACTGCGAATCTTCCAACTCGTCAGGTTTTCCGGCATCTTGAGCGAAACTTCCGCCCGGCCTTCCGCATCAGTTGAGATAGACCCGTTCCAGTAAGCAGTATCGGCGAAATTCTGTCTGACGACCGGTTCAATGACGGCAGAGGAATCTTCGGGAGCGGCAGCCGCATCTGCCATGCTCTTTCTGGCGGCCATCGGAGCAGCGGCCATCGGCAGAGATCGCTCCATGCTCATTGACTTATCCATCCCCCCCGCACCAAACGCTTCACCTTTCAGCACCTCATTGGCATCCGCCATCAGACGCCCGAACGTACCAATCGCCTGCATAGCGCTTTCATCAGGCCGTAACAGTATATGAAAGGTTCTGTTCAAACTGTCAAATGTTGCAGGATGATGCGCGCGTTTCCACTTCCAGAAGAAGTCTTTGATGTCAGTGACGTTGGAACCGCCGCTGATGTATTCGACGCTTTTGTCATACATACTGACGACCAGTGAGCCTTCGACCGGCTTTCCGTTCTCATCAGTTGCTTTGAGTTTGACTGTCGCTTCCTGGCCGGGCAGATATTCTTTTTCTGACGCTTCTACCTCAAGATTGACAATCCGCTTTTCCGGAGGAACGGCAATCTCACGGGCAACGGTATGAACTTTTCCCTGGTGAATCGTGACTGCTTCGACGAAGAAGTTCGGCAGATCTTTTCTGGTCACATCCAGTTCGTAAACGGTGCTCTTGCCCGCCAGCTTGAGAACATGCGGCTTCGAATAAATCCCATTTAAGGGTCTAACGAATAACAGAACCGTACTCCCCGGCTGATTCGTATTGATCAGCAGGCGCACCTTATCATTCGGTTGATAATGTTTCTTCTCGACGACAATTTCCAGATCATTAAAGCGGTATTCCTTGCCGTCAAATCCTTCACCGCGAATCGTAAACAGGGATCCCCCCTCGATCTGGTTTCCTTTTTTATCGGTCACGGTATACGAAACACGATATTGCCCCGCTTGTGTTGCCGCCATTTTCTGTGAAGCGGTTCCGTCTTCGCCCGGATTCAGAGCCCACTCCTGAACTGCGGTCTCTTTCGGTTCTCCCTGTTCGCTATAAGAGATGCGATAGAGCACCACTTTGCCTGTTCCAATCACTGGTTTGGAATCCAGCGTCTGTGCCTTGAAGGATGCGGTCATCGTATCGCCAACCTGATAATAACCTTGATTCATCCAGGCAAATACTTTGAATGGTTTACGTGCCACCAGAACTGAGCCTTTACCGACGATGGTGCGTCGGGATTCATCCACAACTTCAGCCGTGATCTCATATTTATGATCCTGATCGCCGTGAATGGCTTTTGCCAGCGCGGTATCGATTTTGATTTCGACTTCGCCATCAGAGCCGATCTCAACCGTATTGGAAAGTACCACCTCGGGGGGACCTGATCTTGGATGAATCCACCACGGTCCGGGGGCAATACAACCCCAGCTCCCCCAGCCTGGATACCAGTTGTAATCTCCCGTGAACCACCAGTAACCCGAACCATAGAGCCAATCCCAATGATCGACGGGATACCAGTGCTGCTCATGGGCGGTCCGTGTGACTTTATACTTTACCTGCCCTTTCGTTACGGGGCTGCCGAAGTAGTATTTCGCTTTAATTTTTGCAGTAATCGTATCGCCCAGCGCGACTGGTTCTTCTGGTGCTTCGACCAGCACTTCAAATTCCGGTTTTTTATATTCCTCAATCCGAAACGAAATACGCGAGACGATTTTTGCATTTCTGCCTGCGACTCTGGAATCAGGATATTCAACTTGAACCTGAAAATGATACACGCCCAGCCCGGCATCTTTGGGGATTTCCCAATCCGCATTAACGCCGCCATATGCGTCAGTCGTGAGTGTTTTTTCAAAGATTGTTTTGCCGTTATTGTCATTCAGTTTGATCGCCACACTATGATTGGCAAACTGAGACTCTTCCTCTTTGGTTAAATCGTAGCCGACGTTACGAATCCAGAACTTATAATCAACTTTTTGTCCGGGGCGATACACGGGGCGATCGGTAATTCCATAAATCTTGTGTTGATGGAAACGGTTATCACTCGATCTTTGATACCAGAACCGTTCAAAACCGGTATAGGCAAACCGGCCCTCTTTCGTTCTGGCAATCGTGATCCACTGAAATTCTCGCTTCAATAATTTTTCGTCCGGGAACGCCTGCCCATTTTCATCGGTCTGTTCTGCGAAATTCGCAGTCAATGTTTGATACTGGTTGCGTTGAATATGTTTTTGCTGATAACCGAAGAATTCCAGGTTGGCTCCCGCAACAGGTTTTCCGGTGCGTGCGTCAGCCACATAATAATAGGTCTTGTCTGCCATGCGTTTGTGAACAATCGCCGTATCATCCAGCCAGACAATGATCCGGCTGGTATTTCCGTTTTTCATCTTCGCGATTAATAAATACGCCCCCGCATTCTGCAACGGAGTCGTGACGGTGATTTGACGATCTCGATGCCCGTCGAGTGGGTCAAGTTCCAGTTCCCAGCGGGAGACCAGTTTCCCCTGGTATTTTTTCTGCTGCTCATCCATCAGGCGATATCCCAGATTCGAGATATTGATCTGGTTCCAGTCCAGTTTCTCAG
>NZ_CALFPF010000782.1 GCF_937919775.1 uncultured Gimesia sp. | reverse complement strand
GCTGAGAAAGAACACAACTCCAAACGTAGGGGCGACCCTATGTGGTCGCCCGCCGGATCGACGTGCTTTGCGAAACGACAGACGAACGCCGAAACCGATTCCATTCAGAGTAGATTACCATTTTGGTCCCCGCCAGGCGGGCAGGCACACAGACCTGCCCCTACGACACGATTCTGAAAACCAGTACAAAATCGGTGCTGAGAAAGAACACAACTCCAAACGTAGGGGCGACCCTATGTGGTCGCCCGCCGGATCGACGTGCTTTGCGAAACGACAGGCGAACGCCGAAACCGGTTCCATTCAGAGTAGATTACCATTTTGGTCCCCGCCAGGCGGGCAGGCACACAGACCTGCCCCTACGACACGATTCTGAAAACCAGTACAAAATCGGTGCTGAGAAAGAACACAACTCCAAACGTAGGGGCGACCCTATGTGGTCGCCCGCCGGATCGACGTGCTTTGCGAAACGACAGACGAACGCCGAAACCGATTCCATTCAGAGTAGATTACCATTTTGGATCCCGCCAGGCGGGCAGGCACATAGACCTGCCCCTACGACCCAATGCAATCCGGGCCGATCGCGGCAAGCAGGAGGCCAGATAAATCAACCTGAAAAGAGAAGCCATGTCTCATCATAAATGTTAGGGTGTCTCGCGCTACCAACACTGGCATTAGAAACCACAAAAAAGTACAATCGAACAGTATCGCGAAGGGAGTGATCTCGCAGTCCGTTCACTCGGCGCGTGCTACCGTTCATCGAGTTCTTTCAGAAGGAAATCCTGATGTCAGCGACCACTTTGACAATTCGTGATGAAACCATGGCCGGGAAAATAACCGGCGAACTGACGCTCGAGTTTCTGACCGAAACGATTACCGTGCGTGAATTGATCCGCAGTCGGGTCTATCAGGAAGTCAAAGACTTTAACGCAAAGCAGACCGAACATTTCCGGGGGCTGATCCAACCCACCGACACCGAAGAAACGCTCAATGGCTACAAGCTGAAAAAAAGCCGCGAGATCGACTGGAACAAACAGTACGAAAAAGCACTCGCGGCCTTCGAACAGAACCAGGTGCTGATTCTGGTCAACGAGCGGCAGGCAGAATCTCTCGACGAAGAGATTACAATCACACCACGATCAGAAGTGTCGTTCCTGAAGCTGACACTGCTGGTCGGCGGCTAAGCCGCTGTCGCTGTCAGTTCCTCAAGAGACCGTTACCCCGACGCTCCCTCAAACCGACAAAGACTTGTACACCCATGAAATACTCCCCCCGCGCTGACGAACTTTACCGGCGGTCAATCCAGGAGATCGACGCGAAGATTTATTATTTTGACCAGATCTCGAAGAACCCGGTAATTCAGGAAATCCTCGCTGAGCAGAAAGGCGTTCAGAGGGACTATATCTTTCTCACGTTCGGGTTGATGTACTATGATCTCCAGGATGCGGACTGGCCGGAAAGCCTGAAAGCAATTTATGAATCTCTACCAGACCAGAGACAGGTCTGCTCTGTCCGGGAAGACCACATGGTGACTGCACTCCACGTGGCATCTCAACTGTTGCGGCGTAACCTGCCTTTCACCATGCTTGAATACAGTTGGCTGGTCGACAGATGCATTCACGTCCAGGAAGTCTATGACTGGAGAAACCCACATCTGTCCGCCCTGGTCAATCACATCAAGAGGTATGCCGACAAGTCAGAAGAACCGCTGGATGAACTCTTGAAACGATCGCTGACTGAATTCCTGAACGCTCTGGAAACATTATTCGGCGAGCACGATAACAGCAACCATGTGAAAACACTCCGGGGACTGGTGGCAGATAAGAACAAATTCCCCCTTAGACCGGGGGAGGCCTGGTCGGACAGGGCACTGGCAGACGGCCGTGAGATGCCGGACCCGCTGCGACAGGCATGGGCGGCACTCATACTTCATTGCCAGTCAGCTTCAGCCGGCAAACCCTCGAAAAAATGGCTGAAGACCGCACAGACGATTTTGGATGAAATCGGGCAGGAAGCCTTTACCGAATCCCTGCTAGTCTGGTTCCCCCTCGTTGATCATCAAGGTTCAGTCTCAGACCGAACTTTCAGGGGGATCAGTGGTCTGCACCAGGATACCCTTAAGGGACTCTGCTGGTGTTGCAGCCTCGTTGATGATGCCAGACTGGCTCGCGCAGTGGCAGCCCTGGCGGTCATGGCCTATAAAAAAGTTCCCGGCAGCGGACCTCACGCGATCAAAGTGGGGAACGCCTGCGTCTGGGCTCTGGGACAGATCTCCAATGAGACGGCCCTCGGACAGCTGGCTTATCTCAAAGTGAAGATCAAGTTCGGAACCGCTCAAAAGGGCATCGAAAAAGCGCTGAACGAAACCGCCGAGCGGATGCAGGTCCCCCGGGAAGAGATCGAAGAAATGGGAGTGCCCGCCTACGGACTGACCGCCGTCGGGCAACTGGAAGAAACGCTGGGGGACTTCACGGCTCAGCTCAACATTACCGGCACGACTACGACGGAGCTATTATGGCTGAAAGCGGACGGCAAGCCGCAAAAGTCGGTTCCCGCGGCCGTTAAAAAAGAGTTTCCCGAGGAGCTGAAGGAACTCAAGGCCAGCGCCAAAGACATCCAGAAGATGCTGCCCGCACAGCGCGAACGGATCGATAACCTGTTCCTGGAACAGAAACAGTGGTCGTTCGAAACGTGGAAAGAACGCTATCTCGATCATCCCCTGGTGGGAACACTGGCCCGGCGGATCATCTGGCGGTTCAAAACCGGCGCAGAAGTCGTCGCCGGGATCTGGCAGGAAAACCAACTGGTCGACCAGGACAGTCAGCCGCTCAGCAATCTGAATGAATCGACCACTGTTGAACTCTGGCATCCCATCGAAGTGCCGACGGAGCAGGTTCTTGCCTGGCGGGAATGGCTGGAACAGCATGAAGTCCAGCAGCCCTTCAAGCAGGCCCACCGCGAAGTCTACCTGCTGACAGACGCCGAACGAAATACACGCGTTTATTCCAATCGTTACGCGGCCCATATCATCCGACAGCATCAGTTCAACGCACTCTGCGGCGCCCGACGCTGGAAAAACCAGTTGCGGCTGATGGTCGATGGCGATTACCCTCCCGCAATGAAACTGCTGCCGAAATGGGATTTAAGAGTTGAATTCTGGGTGGAAGGGATCGGCGACAACTATGGAACGGACACCAATGAAACCGGCACGTACCTCTATCTTGCCACCGATCAGGTCCGGTTTTATCCACTGACGGCAGCACAACGCACTGCGTATGCAGCCGGAGGTGGTTACATCACCCGGGGTGAGGAAGGCAGCGATACCCCGATTGCGCTGGCAGAGATCCCCCCGCTGGTGCTCAGCGAGTTGCTGAGGGATGTCGACCTGTTTGTCGGCGTGGCTTCTGTTGCCAACGATCCCAGCTGGTCCGATGGGGGGCCGGACGGTCGTTACGTTGATTACTGGCAAAGTTACTCGTTCGGCGATTTATCTGCGACCGCCAATACCCGCCGGGAAATCCTGCAGCGTCTGATTCCCCGGCTCAAAATCGCGAAAAAGTGTTCGTTTGAGGAGAAATTTCTGGTCGTCCAGGGAGAACTGCGGACCTATAAAATCCACCTGGGCAGCAGCAATATTCTGATGTCGCCCGACGACGCTTACCTCTGCATCGTGCCCAACCAGTCCCTCGCCGGCAAAAGTACGAACAGCCTGTTCCTCCCCTTTGAAGGGGACAACATGCTCTCGATCATCCTCAGCAAAGCCTTCCTGCTGGCAGACGACAAAAAGATCACCGACTCTTCCATCGTCAGCCAGATCACTCAAGGACTGTAGGAAAACCTCGACCGGGTGACACAGTCGGCTGGCCCCAATACTGTTCGTCGGGTGGCACTGTTGGCTTGCCCAACAGTGAGAAAACGCTACAAAACAAGCCTAAAACGACCATCTCAGTCACAGCAGACAAAGAACATTTTCAAAAGTAGGGGCGACCCTATGTGGTCGCCCGCGGTTTCCACATGGTTTGCGAAACGACTCCCGAACGCTGAAGCTGACCCTTCGTGAGAGCAATTCAACTTCGTCTCCCGCCAGGCGGGCGGACACATGGGTCCGCCCCTACGCCACGATTTGAAAGACGATCTCCACCCGCCACGAACACAAATCCGAGACGCACCAATGAAAACGCGTGGCACTGTTGGCTGGCCCCAACAGTGAGAATACACTACAAAACAAGCCTAAAACGACCATCTCAGTCACAGCAGACAAAGAACATTTTCAAAAGTAGGGGCGACCCTATGTGGTCGCCCGCGGTTTCCACATGGTTTGCGAAACGGCTCCCGAACGCTGAAGCTGACCCTTCGTGAGAGCAATTCAACTTCGTCCCCCGTCAGGCGGGCGGACACATGGGTCCGCCCCTACGACATGATTTGAAAGACAATCTCCACCCGCCATGAACACAAATCCGAGACGCACCAATGAAAACGCGTGGCACTGTTGTCTTGCCCAACAGCCAGAAAACACTATAAAACAAGCCTGAAACGACTACTTCAGTCACAGCAGACAAGGGCAGGCCCGCCTGCAATCCGGGCTGATCGCAGCGAAGCAGGTCGCAGAAAAAACGAGCCGCACCAGCGCACGCTTCCTTCAGACAATCGGGTTCCAGCAAGACACGAACAGTCGCGTTGTGACACCCGCAGAGACAGACACGAAAAGGTCATCAAAAATATTTCTTGCAATTATTTGAAAATTGTGAACTCTGATATTTCAAATTTTGCAAAGATTGGTAACTTACGCGTCGATATGAATATCTTAGTTCATATCTGTTTCTTTACCTCCTTTTTTCTGGAGACACTGTGATGGCCAAATCTACTACTAAGATTGGGCAAACTGCCAAAAAGCAAACTGGCAAAGCAACCGTTGAGACAACCAAACCTGCAAAAGGCAAAACCAGCAAGAAGAAATAATCTTCTGACCTGAGTCTTAGCAGACTTTCAGCCCCCTGTTTTTGTAGTTCTTGAACTCAACAACAGGGGGAAATTTTTTACCCCCATGTCACTTCAGGTTACTCTCGCCGTGTGGCAACGGTCGGCTCGTCCGACAGTGAGAAAACACTACAAAAACAGCCTGAAACGACGATACCAGGCACCGCAGGCCAGGGCAGCCCCAAAGGAATTCAGGTCGAGCGAAGCGGGCACAGTTGGCAAGCCAACAGCGAGCCCCCCCCCAACAGGAAACGCAGGAGCGACCCTATGTGGTCGCCCGCGGTTTCGACATGGTTCGTGAAACGACAGGCGAACGGCCCCACCAGTTCCACTCAGAGTAGATTACCGTTTTGGATCCCACCAGGCGGGCAGGCACATCGACCTGCCCCTACGATACGATTCACAAAACCAATACAAAATCGGCGGCTGAGAAAGAACACAACTCAAAACGTAGGAGCGACCCTTTGTGGTCGCCCGCCGGATCGACGTGCTTTGTGAAACGACATACGAACGACCCAACCGGTTCCATTCAGAGGGTATTTCCGTTTTGATTCCCGACAGGCGGGCAGGCACATAGACCTGCCCCTGCGATACGATAAAATCAACAGCGCTGCGTCCGGCCAGCGTCCCTGCTGCCAGCCAGGCGTTTGTCGTCCAGACAGGCTTTTATGAATTTTTCTTCCATATTGCATGAAGAAATCATGAACACGAATAAATCCTTGATTTTAAGACCTTTATTCAACAAAACGCATGTCTGCTCACCTGTAAGTTCAGGTAGAAATTCATAGAGAGACAGCCTGCCAAAACAAACTCTTAATTAATTCACTGTTTCTTAATCAAAAAACGATCAATCTCGACCAGGCCGACTTTTGAAAAGCTCACGTGTTCTTCATCTCTTATTCAAAAAAGCGGCCTAGAATCCTCACAATTCAGTCACGAGCTATTTCCTTTCAAACGTCTCTGACTGTTTCAAACAAACTGAATTCATCAGTAATTGATAGATCCAGGTCCGCCAATCTGTTTCCGGAACGAATGCTGAATTTCCTGTCGGAACTTATTCATTTTCATTTTGTGTGCAGTCTTGAATTTTAAATTTTATTAACCAGTCCTGCACTTTAGATTTCATTAAAAGGAGAAGTAATGAAGAATCGAAAAGCGTTTACCTTAATCGAACTGCTGGTGGTGATCGCGATTATCGCGATTTTAATTGCCTTGCTGTTACCCGCAGTCCAGCAGGCCCGTGAAGCAGCACGCCGCAACAGTTGTAAAAACAACTTGAAGCAGATCGGTCTGGCATTACACAATTATCACGACACTTTCTCTGCTCTGCCGCCGGGCAGTATCGTCTACTACAATGGCTCCAAATACTACGGTCATGGCTGGACCTGGCACGCCAGCATCCTGCCCTATCTCGATCAGGCGAACATGTACAATCAAATCCAGGGCCCGACATCCAGCGGCATGGGAGCCGAGTCCGGCGGTGTGAATGACTCCAAACAGCAACTGAGCGGGCAGACCGTGCTTTCCGTATTCTGGTGCCCGTCGCAACCCGATGTCACCACGGGTGCCCAGAAGAATGGATACTCTCCCTCGAACTACAACGGCAACATGGGCACACTCATCGGATACTCGGGTGATAACTGCTACGGCGGTTCGGTTTCCACCCCGGCTGGGATGACGGCCACCAATGGCTGCATGAATGCCGACGGTGTATTCTTCATCAGCAGTAGCGTTGCGTTTCGTGATATTACCGATGGCCTTTCCAATACCATTATGGTGAGTGAAGTAATTGACTCCGGCGGAGACGCTGACCGGCTGGGTGGCGGCGGCAGTGACCGCAAACACTGCTTCTCAAACGGAGCGGACAGCAACCCGCCTACCGAGATGACCGAATACCTCATCGCTGCAGAAAGCAACGACCCCATTAACCAGTATACAGAAGAAGCAGCGGGCAGTTACCACGTCGGCGGTGCACAATTCGTGTTAGGTGATGGCAGAGTCCGTTTCCTCTCCGAAAACATCGACATGGCCCTGTATCGTGCGATCAGCACCCGGGCCAAACGGGAAACGTTAAGCCTGGATTGATCATTTGGACGCCACGATCAGACTGCGTCGCTTGGCACGCGACGCAGTATTTTTTGACAGACAGATCGTTCCCATACCTTTTCAGGAACGGGCCGCGTCATGAGAAAGATCCACTTTCTCAGATTCGATTTTTCAATGATAAAGTGAGTTTCAACAATGAATAGCAAGAGAAGAAACAGAATCGTAAAGCTTACCCTGTTGGCATTGTATATGAGTTTCGCCGGCTGTGGAAACGAATCAGGTGATCGGCCTGACCTGGGCCTGGTCAAAGGGACCGTCACTTTCGAAGGCGCACCGCTGGCCAAAGCTTCCATCACGTTCATGCCAGATAGCGGCCGCCCCGCCAGCGCGACCACCGATGCCGCCGGCCAGTACGAATTAATCTATATCCGCAACACGCCTGGCTGCAAAGTGGGGCACAACAAGGTCCTCATCACCTCTGTCAAAGAAGGGGACAATGAGATGGAGACCGAAGGCGATGACCCCACAGCCGAAGCCGGTGTTGCGAAAGAGAAGCTGCCTCCCAAATACAACACCGAAACCGAACTGGAAGCCAACGTCAAAGAGGGCGAGAACACGTTCGATTTCGATCTGAAGAAATAAGTTCGAAGTCAGAATCAGTTCAAATCAGCATCGGTTCAAATCAAAAAATCTGGTGGCACTGCTGGCTTGCCAACAGTGAATGAGAAATCACCGACCTCAACAGAAAACGTAGGGGCGACCCTATGTGGTCGCCCGCGGTATCGACGTGCTTTGTGATACGACATACGAACGACCCAACCGGTTCCATTCAGAGTAGATTACCGTTTTGATTCCCGCCAGGCGGGCAGGCACATAGACCTGCCCCTACGACACGATTCAGAAAACCAAAACAAAATCGGCGGCGAGTAAGTACACAATTCCAAACGTAGGGGCGACCCTATGTGGTCGCCCGCCGGATCGACGTGCTTTGCTAAACGACAGACGAACGACCCAAACGGTTCCATTCAGAGTAGATTACTGTTTTGGTTCCCGCCAGGCGGGCAGGCACATCGACCTGCCCCCTACGACACGATTCACAAAACCAAAACAAAATCGGCGGCTGAGAAAGAACACAACTCCAAACGTAGGGGCGACCCTATGTGGTCGCCCGCCGTTTCGACGTGCTTTGTGAAACGACAGACGAACGACCCAAACGGTTCCATTCAGAGTAGAATACCGTTTTGATTACCGACAGGCGGGCAGGTACATCGACCTGCCCCCTACGACATTCGGCCTGCCACCATACCAGAAGGTGGCACACCGATGGTTCTTTCGTTTAAAGAATCACAATTTCAGGAACGGCGTTCCTGCTGTCGTAAAAAGGCCAGCACGTCGCGGCAGCCGCGTTGAATCTGGGCACTCATCACTTCGCGGGCCAGGGGACCATCGCCGGCACGTAACGCTGCCAGCAGTTGTTCCTTGCTGTCACAGGTTTTTGTGGCCAGATCCAGCGTCAGCAGTTTTGAACTGTTCCGCTGTGATTCAAACACCGTCGTCACCGCGCGGTGTTCCCGAACGACTTTCGAAATCAGACGATTGCGCGACGCATCGATCACGATCTCATGGAAGGTTTCTTCCAGATCAAGCCAGCGGTTAAACTGGGCCGGCGTGGCGTGGCCATCGCTGCGTTTTGCGACCAACTCCCGAATCTCATGGAATTCCGCCAACAGCGCGTCGAGGTCGTCCAGTTGGTGTGGCGTAATGTACCGCGCCGCCTCCGCAGCCGCACAACTTTCCAATGCATCCCGCAGGACATACAGCTCCTCTAAATCTTCGCGATTCGGGTTCCGCACGAACGCCCCCGCACCGGGCACGTGCTCGACCAGTCCTTCCGACACCAGCCGATGAATGGCTTCCCGCACCGGAATCACACTCACGCCGATTTTCGACGCCAGCTTCCGATTGACCAGTTGTACGCCGGGCACGAGCGCCCCGTCCTGCATTTCCTGCTTGATAAATCGATAAGCACGATCCGCCAGATTTTCCGTGACTTCATACATTTTTTATTTTCTGGTTGACAAGAGAATTCAAATTCCCGACAATGTGTAACATCATGTTATAATACGTTATTACATATGTCAAACGATTTTTAAACAACTCTTTTAATTTCTATCAGGAAATCGTTTCAGACACGATGGATCAGCGCCCACTGGCGAAAATACGGCTTCTTTTTTAACCC
>NZ_CALFPF010000781.1 GCF_937919775.1 uncultured Gimesia sp. | reverse complement strand
CCCGTGCCGCGTATTCCGCTTTCGCATCACGGGCTGCCTGCAGTTTCAGTAGCAGAGCGTCGCGTTTGAATTTAGCCAGATCCCGGTTTTGTGTTGCGAGCGTCACCTGGTCCTGCCACTTTTGTTCTGCTTCTGATAACGGTTTGTTCAAGACGACCTGCGAAGTCGCTGCGCCGGTGCTGAAACGCGTGACTTGCCAGTTTTCAATGCCGGGAACGTCTTCTCCCTGGCGATAACCGGGAAATTCAAAGTCGAATCGCTGGAGTTCCTGCGCGCTTTTGTCGAGAAAAACGATCTCATCAAATTCAGCGACGCTGCCGGAATGCGCGTCCAGAAAAATGCCGCGATTTGCTGCATTCGCAGGGTTCCACCCATTCAGCGCGATCGGCCGATGGTCAACAAACACTTGGGAAGATCGGCTGTCGGTGATTGTCAGTTCGGCGATATCCTCGTCCGGTTTCAGCAGAATCATGACCTGAAATTGCAGAGTTCCAGAATCGGTCTTGTAAGTTCCGATTGTCGTGGTGGAAGTTGTTCCGGGGGCATAAGTGATAATCTTACCCGCCTCAAAGGCGACATACAGATTCGTTCTGCCTCCGGATAAATCGTTCGAGAGTTGAAAATTGACCAGACTATCTGACAGAATCCTGAGTTGAAAACGAACCAGTGTTTCTGTATCTAAGGATTTCCAGCCGGACATTTCATGGGACAATGTGCGACGCCCCTCGTTCGCTTTGAGTTGCAGCGACTGATGATTCAGCAGCGATGGCTGATTGTTCGATTGAGCCGCGGGAGAGTTCGCGATGAGATTCCGGTCCGCTAAAACAGATGCCAGTAATGCTTCCTGCTGATTCAGCTTCTGCTCTAATTGTGATTTCTGCTGTTCCCACGCTTTCAAGGCTGTCTGGTAAGCAGCTTCGCGTGTTTGGGTTTCTTCTTCCATCACAAAGGGTTTCAGCCCGGGGTACCAGGCGGTGACTGGTAACTCAATGGTCTGGAATGGGAGCTGGTTGCCCCCCAGAAACTTGATCGCTGCTGCTTCGATCGGGGGTTTTTCTTTTACAATATTCTGTTCGAGGCCGCCTGTATAGAACTTGGCTTTGGCGTCAAGATGCCGGTCATAGATCCGCACCATACCGGTTCGAATCGGACCATTGCGAACGCTGAGCTCGTAATCCGGAAAGATGCCGGGATCTGGCTCGCCGGGAACGCGGTCGTGTCTCAAATCAATCGGTTCAAAAAATGAACGGAAGGAAAAATATTCTTCCTGACTGATCGGGTCATATTTATGATCGTGGCACTCGCAGCAGTTCATGGTCAGGCCTAAAAAGGCTTTACCCGTGTGTTCGACATTATCTTTGAGCCAGGTGTGGTAGTTCCAGCGGTAGAAATTTCGCACGATAAAACCGGTGGCTACCAGGTTTTCCCTGTCATTGGGAGCAATTTCATCGGCGGCGAGCATTTCCAGAATCATGCGGTCGTAACCTTTGTCCTCGTTCAAAGAACGAATAATCCAGTCCCGCCAGCGCCAGGTCAGGGAATAACTGTTGGTCATATCCTGGGCACCGCGACGCCCGTACCAGTCGCTGTATCTCCAAACGTCCATCCAGTGTCGTCCCCAGCGTTCGCCAAAGTGCGGGCGGCTGAGCAAGTCTTCCACCACACGCTGATAGGCGTCCGGTTTTGGATCGCTCAAAAAGGCATGCAGTTCAGCGGGCGTTGGAGGCAGACCGATGAGATCGAGATAAACTCTTCTGAGTAAGGTGGCTTTGTCTGTTTTGGGTTGCGGAATCAGCCCGGCCTGTTCTTGCCGGTGTGTGATCAATGTGTCAATCGGATTCGCCGCTTGCGATTTTGTAACGGGGAGCGCAGGGCGTTGAATTGGCTGGAAGGCCCAATGGTCTGTGGGGGCTGCTTCGGGCTGATCATCGGCGGGAAATATCGCGCCTTGCTCAATCCAGTCCCTGATCAATTTGACTTCGTCCGGTTTCAGTTTACGCCCCTGACTGGCAGGGGGCATCTCCAGATCCGCATCATCCGTGAGGACTTGAAAAAGGAGACTTTCTGTCGGCTTGCCGGCGATGACCGCAGGGCCAATTTCTCCCCCTTTGAGGATCAATTTTCCCGCATCCAGCCGCAATGCAGATTCCTGTTTCAGCGAACCGTGACAGGCGAAACAATGCGCCTGCAGGAGGGGTTTGATCTGTGTTTTGTAATCAACGGGCGTCTTCGCCGTTTGCGCGAAAAGCGAAAGACTGGAGAGCGTAATTAATCCAAAGAGTGTACCGGCAAAGTGCCACTGCATAGGACGACTCCACATTTCTGTTCAAACAGGTTTTTTGAGCGAGTGCCTTTGATTTACGATAAGCACTCTTTTATATAAGGACAAGCCCGTTTATGATAGATTGTTAAATATACTAAGAAAATAG
>NZ_CALFPF010000780.1 GCF_937919775.1 uncultured Gimesia sp. | reverse complement strand
ATGAGGCCCTCTGGCAGGTAACAGGATTATCGATGCCGAGGCGCACTTGGTTACGAGAGTATTTTGCGGAACCAGACTTATCGTTTGACTATGACGCAGATGCTTTTACGGCACGATCGGCTTTGCTGAATCAAAAACTGAAGACTCTGAAATTACCGCTGGCTGGCGCTGATACGATTCTACTGAAAATCAACCGTGACTTTCTCGACAATAAACAACCCTCAAAAACAGAGGCCCAGAAAAACGAAAATCATGTTCTGACAGTTCCTGCGAATCTTCTGGCCTGGATTCAGGCTTATCAAGATCGTATCGCCGAGTACGATGCCGATTTGAATTTATTTGTACCCAGCCAGAAACCGGCAATTTATGATCGTGCGAGGCTGTACGCAGCCACCATCGATGATGTTCCCAATGCAGTTGATGCCCTGGCTGAGAAGGGATTTGCAGTGATGTCGGAAACGGGGCGTATTACGGAGATTCAACAGCAGGATCAATCGCTCCAGTTACTGGTCTGGGTGGTAGGCTTGGGAGTGTTCCTGTTTGGAATCCTGACTGTTTTCAGTGTTCTTATGGATTCCACAGATCGAAAACGATCTGCGATCGGAATTATGCGTGTCATGGGAATGTCTCGTGCAGGTGTCTTTACCACGATCCTGTTGCGGGCCACGGTGATTGGCGCAGCTGCCGCCATTCTCAGTCTGCTGTGTGGATGGGGACTGGGGCTGTTTCTGGGATGGAGTAGCCCGCCTGAATACCAGTGGTTGCACTGGAAGCCGGTTGTTTCCATTCACATGAATCAATTTGATGTAGTACTGGTATTTGCCGGGGCCATGATCTGCTGTGGCCTGGGGGCAATCCCCCCCGCTTGGAAGGCCAGTCGACTTGACCCGTTTGATGCAATCGTCGAAGGGCGATTTCGTTAACCTATCATCTGCTGGGATGAATCAAATGCGAAAATTTCAATCCTCCGACTTAGGGAACTCAACACTCTGGCACAGCTGGGAGTGGATTACTGTGCTATGTATATTAATTATGTCATCTACTGCTCTCAGGGCAGAGGAGCCGGGAGAACTATTTAGCTATCAACCTGAGTCTTTGCAGGGAAAGCTGGAGCTCAAGTTTCGCTACTGTCCCGCAGGAACCATTCGCCCCGGGAAGCCGCAGTCGACTGCGTCAGGAAATAATTTAAGAGAGCCTGTTAACCTCCGATACTTTTACATAGGCCAGACGGAAGTCACTCTTGCCGAATTTCGGCTGATTCTCGGTGAAGAACGTCTCAATGCGATCTATCAAAAGAATCAAAAGTTGCAAAACAATATCCCTGCATTACAGTCAATGATCCAAGATGGTCAGCGGGAACCGGCTTTCCTGGTCAGCCTGGAGGATGCAGTCGATTTCTGTTTACGACTTCAGCAATCATATGATGAGGAACGAAGTCGAAATGAACAACGTACGATCGAGTCACTCCTGTTCCGATTGCCTTCTCACCTCGAATGGCAGTATGCAGCCCGCGCGGTACCAACAGCAGAAGAACAGTTGCAAAGACCACATTTTTATAACTGGGTGCAGCCGAAAGATCTCTCCAAAGCAAATCAGGAGAAATGCATCGAACTCTGGAAGAAGCTGGGGAAATCAGGTCCCTTTCCCGGTGACCAATACAGTTT
>NZ_CALFPF010000779.1 GCF_937919775.1 uncultured Gimesia sp. | reverse complement strand
ATTACTGGGTCGTCAGTAGTCGTTGCTGTCCGCAGAAAAGCAAGTGCTGCTGTCCCTGCTGCGAGTTCGATGTATTTCATTCGAGTGGGGAGGCTCACATTACTGAGTCGTCGTATGAAACTCTACTACAGTCCCTGGACCCGAACGCCCCGATTTGCATTATGGTGCATGGTAGTTTTGTTAAGTGGGAGGGCATACTTAACGATTCTTATGCCACATATCTCTGGTTGAGAAATGCGGCACCGCATCGTCCGTTGAATGTAATTTTTTTCACATGGCCCAGCGATGAAACGCCCACCAAAATCCTGCCACTCGATGTGAACATGCTGGGGAAACGAGCTGAATACAATGGACACTATTTAGCACGACTGATTTCTATGTTACCTGAACAATCTCAGATCAGCCTGCTGGGGCACAGCCATGGTGTTCGCACTGTCTCGTCGGCTCTACATCTGATGGGGGGCGGCTCAGTGCAAGGTGTCTCCCTGAATGAATGCGGAATTCATATCTGCTGTCACTGTCGAAAATTTCGCGTCGTCTTCGCTGCGGCAGCGATCAATCATAACTGGCTAAACCCCGGACAACGCTATGGATGCAGCCTGAACTGCACCGATTGTCTCATCAACCTTCGCAACAAAAAAGACAGAATTCTGCTGTTCTATCCGATACTGGCTCCCGTTTCGAGGAGAGCATTGGCCCGGACTGGTTTTACTTATCTTGACCAACTGGCTTTGGGTGATGAATATTCCCGCGTGCATGACATCGATGTTTCAGAGTGTGTTGGTGCAGCGCATATGTTCCCGAACTACTATAGTCACCCCGAAATCGCCGAAACAATCATGCCAGCGATTTACTTTTCCAGTGGCGACTAGCCGTAATTGCGATTTGGCAGACTGATTCTTCGCCCCTCGTGACCCACTGAACATTTCCACCCAGGCTATCGCAACAGCCATTTCTCTCCCAAGCCAGCCTCTCCTTGATTTCATTCAAATACGGGTTTCCATAGTCGAAACTCTTGGCGGATTTGTACATAATGGCGACCGCCTGCTTATCATCGCTGATAATTTTCGGCATTATTACCAGTATGCTTTAAGCATATCTCTCATCTCGGAATAGACTTACGCTACATAGTTCTTCAAATTACGATTTTTGAAAACTGATCAGATTCTGAAAATAATATCAATGAGTCGTGCATCGTTATTACTAAAAGCCGTGGTTTTGTTGTTTGAACGGGAGTAGATATTGGCCACCGGTAACGATGGCAAGCTCGACCCCGAGATCGTCCATCAATTATTCGAAACTCATGCAACGGATTTGCGCGCTTTTTTAACCGGATTATTACGTGATCATGACCTGGTTGATGAGATCTTACAGCTGACGTTTTCCAAAGCACTCCAATCGGGAGGGCACTCAAAGGAAGAGACTCGTAAGGGTTGGTTGTTTCGAGTTGCCTACCATGAAGCAATGGCTTTGATCCGTCAGGATAAGATTCACAGAAAATCCTTAACCAACTTGTGTCACACAACCAGCGCCTACTGGACGGAAGCTCCGGATCAACGGCTTTTAGAAAATGAAAATATTGAACAGATCAGACTGGCCCTGAATAACCTGCCTGAAAATCAACAAGTAGTTGTGATCGCCAGAATCTATCAGAATAAAACGTTTAACGAGATTGCACAAGAATTCGGTCTCCCCTTAGGAACAGTGCTCACACGCATGAGGCTCGCGATTAAAACCCTGTCCAGACAAATCGACAATCCGTCAGAAGATCATTGATTTTATTATTTGCCTGTCACTTTGTAAGACATGTATCATGATTGAAATTTCAGACAATTCAACACCGTCGAATTCTTCCGACCATCTGGACTGGTTCGCATTTCAATACCTGTCGAATGAACTTTCGGAACAGGAATCACAGGCCTTTGAAGCATTGCTCGCCCAGAAACAGGAAGCGCGGGAAGCATTAGCGTCGGCTGTTCAATTGATTGCCGGACTGAAATCCATTGAACCGATCCCGGTTTTGAACTCAGAAACGGCTTCCATCATTCAGCCTGAATTCAAATCACGCTCTCTTTTGGCTTCCCGCTTGCAACGCTGGGCTTTGGCCGGTTGTGCTGTAGTCCTGTTACTCGCCGCTGTTTCACTACTGTTGCCCGAAACATCATTTCGTAATTCAACGGACTTCCAGACTGTGCAAATCGAGCCTTCGCAGGATGATCTAAAACACCTGCTCAATCTCTGGTCTGAAGCCGCTGAAGACAGCAGTTTCACCGTCTCGTTGATTTCCGGTACCGAACAACTTGACCTGATTGATCAACCAAATATCCTGGCAGAGAATCAAACATTAGAGATTCCTGACTGGCTTTACACCGCAGTCTCTCTTCCCGAAGAAAGTGTGAATTAAAGCCATGTCATTAACGCTCCCGAAAACCTGTTATCTGACTGGCATTGCACTCATTCTTTCGTTCTGCGCGATCGCCAGCTTTGTGAACTCGGCTGATGCCGAGAATCCTCAAGAGCCGGGAACAGTCACTGTCTCCAGCGAGGCTCCCCAAAGTGATAAAACACCCAAGCCATCGATCACGACAAACAAAGAAAACAAGGCATCCACCGGCATTTCTGCGGAACGAGAAAAACTGGCGATTGAGTTTGCTAAATTACATCATCCGGAACTGGCAGAACTGATTCAAAAACTCAAACAACATAAACCGCGTGAATACAAACGGGCCATTCGTGATCTGGACACAACTCTCACAAAACTGGATCGTTTCAAAAGCCGTGAAAGTGAGCGCTACCGTCTCACTTTGGAACGCTGGGAAGTTGATTCCCGAATCCGTCTGCTGGCGGCCCGTGTTTCCGTCATGGGAACTTCGGATGATAAATCCGAACTGAAATCTCTGTTAACAAAGCGAGTCGACCTCCAACTCGAGTTATTACGATACGATCAGAAAATGGCGGAAAAACGGATTGAAAAAATCCAGAATTCCATCAAAGAAATTGAGAAAAACCGGGAAACCTTAGTTGATACCGAGCTGACTAAAATCAAACGTAGTATCAAAAAAACCGGGCAGCAAACAAAAAATCAAAAGTAAACGGATTACCCTTTGACTGACATTATGTCGTCCTTATTGCAAGGTGTGTTATGAAATCAATCAGAATGACCAGTTGCTATTTCACATTTGTTGCCGGAGTCCTGGCGTTGATTCCGTTGACCGCTACGATCCAGGCAGCCGAAAACGCGGACATTCAAAAACCGGTCAGTCAGCGGTTTGCTGATCCGGGGAACAAAGAAGTCCCCCAATTTCAGCAGCATGTCGTACCATTACTTGGAAAACTGGGTTGTAACGGACGTGCCTGCCACGGCTCCTTTCAAGGCAAGGGGGACTTTCGACTCTCCTTATTCGGCTATGATTTCATCATGGATCACACGCAACTGACAGCCGAAGATGTGGCACGCGTTAATCTGAAAGAACCAGCAAAAAGTTTAATCCTGCAAAAAGCGCTGGAAGAAGTGGACCACGAAGGGGGCAAGCGTTTTGAGCCCGATAGCTGGCAACATCGTCTTTTGGCACGCTGGATTGAAGGTGGTGCAAAGGGAGTCCCCAAAGAAGCCCCTAAATTTGTGCGTCTGGAGGTCACCCCGGACTCGATTCAATTCAATAAAGAAGGGGAAACTGTTTCACTACAAGCAGTCTCTGTCTGGTCCGATGGCTCCAGAGAAGATGTAACCCCACTTTGCCGCTTTCAGACGAACAACGAACAGATCGCAACGATGTCAGATGCAGGACTCGTCGCTGCAGCCAAACCCGGTGACACGCATGTCGTCGTCTTTTACGATTCCGGCGTGATTCCCGTTCCCGTACTGCAACCGGTGTCCGATCAATACGGTGATAAATATCCCGCCATCGCAACCTCGACTCCGATTGATAAGTTTGTGGTTACGAAATTAAAGAAACTGGGCATGGTGCCTGCTGCAACATGTGACGATGCAGAATTTCTGCGCCGTATCAGTCTGGACATTTCCGGTACGCTGCCTGCACCACATGAAATCGAAGCGTTTCTTAAAGATTCGTCACCTGACAAGCGGTCAAAAAAGATTGACGAATTACTCGAAAGCCCTGGTTACGCCGCCTGGTGGACTACCAAACTCTGCGATTTCACCCAAAACAACTATGACGACCTGGTTAACGTATCTCCAGTCCGCGAGCGTCCGAGTCAGGACTGGTACGACTGGATTAAAAAACGCGTCACAGACAATGCAGGTTCGACAAAATCACAGAAGGAATCCTGCTGGCGACAAGCCGTGAATCGGATGAAGACTTTGAAAAGTTCACAAAATCAATAAATGAGATTTATCAGGAAAAGCCGGGACATGAGTTTGCCGACCGTGATCACATGCCTTATTACTGGGCACGTCGTGATTTCAGAAATCCGGACGACCGCGTACTGGGGTTTGCTTATACATTCCTGGGCATCCGGATTCAATGTGCCCAATGCCATAAGCATCCCTTTGACCAATGGACCCAAACTGACTTCAAAGATTTCCGTGGCTTTTTTACGCGAGTGAATTTTGGTGTAAATCCGGAATCCAAAAAAGAATACGCGGCGATGGTTGAAGAACTGGGTGCCGACAAACTGCGTGGAAATCAATTAAACCGCGAATTGAGTCAAAAAGTGAAACGCGGCGAGAACGTTCCGTTTATGGAAGTTTATGTGACCAAAGGACGTCCCGAAGCTGCTAACAAGAAAAATAAACAGGGCAAAAAACAGCGTGGAAACAACCAGAGCCCAGCGACTGCCAAGCTCCTGGGAGCAGAAGTCGTCGAAATTAACGAAATGCAGGATCCCCGCACTGCACTGATGGAATGGTTACGACGTGAGGATAACCCCTATTTTGCGAAAGCTTTTGTGAATCGTGTCTGGGCATCCTACTTTAACAGAGGAATTATCGAACCGCCCGATGACTTGAATCTGGCGAATCCCCCCAGCAACGCACCGCTGCTCGATTACCTGTCTCGTGAATTCGTGAACCATAATTTTGACATGAAATGGTTACACCGTGAAATCACCAACAGTGACACCTATCAGCGCAGCTGGAAAACCAATAAAACGAATGAGTTGGACGAAGTGAATTTCAGTCACTACATTCCCCACCGATTACCGGCAGAAGTTTTATATGACGCCATTCATCAGGCAACCGCATCGGATGACGCCATTGATTCTCTGAAGAACAGTATTGGCGACCGTGCCATTGGTATTGCTGCTTCCGGAGTGCGAAATCGGGTGTTACAGGACAAACAATACGCCTTGACCATCTTTGGCCGCTCGACTCGTGAAAACAACTGCGACTGTGATCGTTCGGTCGACCCGAGTCTGCTGCAGACGATGTATATAAAAAATGACAACGACGTTTATTCTGCCATCAATCGCTCCAATAGCAGTTGGTTATTCCAGGTCGGACAACAACTGGGAGCAGTTCAAAAACCTGCGGAGCAAAATAAACGAGCCAATGCCCGCATGGAGCAACTCAAAGAACAGCAAAAAGCCGCGAAACAAAAAGTGAATCAGCTGCAAAAACAGGCTGACAAGAAACCGCAGCTCAAGCAGGCACAAAAACAGTTACAGACTCTGACGGCGGATTTAAAGAAAATGCGACAGGTTTCCAGCAAAGCGGAAAATGCTCCTGCTCGTCTCCAGTCTTTTGAAAATCCAATTTCACAAGACAAGTCAGAAGAAATTATCACTAAAACTTATTTGCGAAGTTTAAGCCGTTATCCAACGGAAGAGGAAAAAACAGCCGCCAGAAAGTATCTGGATGATTCACAGAATAAAATCGATGGCGTTTATGACCTGATCTGGGCTGTCTTGAATACAAAGGAATTCATGCTCAATCACTAAGTTAATCATGCTGCAGACCAATTAAGTCAAATTACATACAGACACATAATTCAAGCCTGAGTAAACATAGTCAGGCAATTCAAATCGAAAGGAATTCAGATGGCCGTATCAATGACCTGCGATGGAGTGAAACGCCGTGATTTTATCAAAATCGGTACGCTTGGTTTTACCGGATTAACGCTTTCTTCGTACCTGCGAATGGTAGATGCCGGAGAAGCCAAACCACAAAACGCGAAATCTGCTATTTTTATCGAACTGTCCGGTGGTCCCTCTCATATGGACACATTTGACCTGAAGCCGGAATCTTCCAGCGAATATCGCGGGGAATTCAAACCGATCAAAACAAATGTCGCTGGCATTGAAATCTGCGAGCACCTGCCCAAACTGGCTGGCTGCATGGATAAATTTGCCTTACTCCGTGGCGTTTCCCACTCTGTCGCAGCACACGCCTTGGGACGATCTTATGTAAATACGGGAAACCGACCTCTGCCATCACTGGAATACCCGGGATATGGTGCTGTCTTTACCAAAGAGAACCCAGGTCCGGAAAATTTGCCTCCGTATGTTTCAATCCCGAATTCCACTCAGAAGCCGGGTTTTCTGGGCGTCAAACATGCTCCCCTGAATACGGGAGCAACTCCTCGTCCTGGTCAGCCATTCAATGTACGGGGCATTTCACTGCGGTCCGGTCTGACCGTTGAGAATATTGAACGACGTGAAACACTCTTGCGGGATATTGATCAGACTTTTAACAGTCTGGAAAAGAACTCACAATTGATCGAAGGGCTGGATCGATTCGGTCAGCAGGCCCAAGCTATTATCACTTCCAAAAGGGCACGCGACGCATTCGACATTTCGAAAGAATCGCCGGCATTTTCCAAACCGTTCGGCGAATCCAGCTTCGGACAAAGCTGTTTGCTGGCTTCACGCCTGGTTGAGTCGGGAGTCCGTTTTGTGACGGTCTCTATGGGTGGCTGGGATACCCATAATAAAAACTGGGAGAGCCTGGAAAATAGATTACTGCCTCCCCTCGACCAAGGTTTGTCGGCTCTGTTTAACGGATTGGCTGAAAAGGGATTGCTCGAATCGACAGCCGTCTATGTCACAGGGGAATTTGGACGAACTCCCAAAATCAATACTCAGCGAGGCGGTCGTGACCATTACCCGCGCTGCATGTTCATGTTGATGGCAGGCGGCCAGGTCAAAGGCGGGCAGGTGATCGGAAAGAGCAATGCCAATGGAACCGAACCCATTGACGAAGGATATTCTCCGGATGATGTCGCAGCTTCTTTCTA
>NZ_CALFPF010000778.1 GCF_937919775.1 uncultured Gimesia sp. | reverse complement strand
GGTTGAATGAGTTTACCTATAGCAACTCAATGATGAATTCACAAGCGGTGAAACAACAGACTGCATAGCTGAGTCTGCCAATCAGTGAATCAGAATAAATTCATTGGAATTAAGATAAGCCCAATAGATATCCTGATAGCTTTGCTGGACAGCCGTCTGAAGAGGAACATTGCGGGTCGTCAGAAATCTGGTACGCTCCTTAACCAGACGCTTCAGTTCTGACAACTCTCGCGATGAGGGATAACGCGTCAAAGCGGCCATACTCAGCTTTTTAATTCTGGTATCAGGGCTGCGTTCTTTCAGAACCTGCGCCAATATGGTCTCTTCCTGTTGATAATCAAGACTGTGCTTCACCAGAGGGCCGTTCATCATTAACAAGGCCTGTGTGATCGTGCCATCAAAGGTTGTCGTTTCATCATTTTCCTCATTTTCATGAGTATAAACAAACTGCTGCAACCATTGATCGCGTTTCTGCATTTTGTCCCAGGCAGTGGAATAATTGGTAACGATCTGTGCGGGATTCGCTGTTACCAGCAGGGAATCATAAAGCTGTTCTGCCGTCATCTGTTTAACGTACATGCGACTGAAATTAGGCGTACTGCCATCATCAGGATTGTCTGAAACATTATCCTCAGCAAAACGGCTGCTGAGTCGATAGGCATCAGACAGACAAATCCACTGAATGAGTTGTTTGATGTCATACCCGCTGTCAATGAATTGACGGGCTAACTGATCCAGTAACTCAGGATGTGTGGGTGAATTATGATAACCCATGTCGTCGATGGGTTTGGTAAATCCATAACCAAAGAAATGGGCCCACATGCGATTCACCATCGCTCGGGCCAACTGATCAGTTTTGCCTGACGTCATTAATCGTGCCAGTTCCTGACGTCGGTTCACACCAGCATCATCGGATACTTTGATTCCCGCATATTTAGGATAGGCTGGCTGCATCAGGCCTTGTCGTGTTTCGTAAAATGTCGTCCCCCCCTTGGAAACCGAGACTAACTCTAATTTCGGAGCCTGTTTCTTTCCCGCTTCTCCCATCTTCTGGCTGCGAACCACTTTTGTCTGCTTGAAGAAACTGTTGATTTCCCAGAACTGACTTTGTGTGGCATCATTAAAAGGATGGTTATGGCACTGTGTGCATTGAATCTGGGTTCCCAGAAAAAGGCGTGTCGTAATCGCGGTCGCGGGTACTGCTTCGTTATTCAGGTGTGCCAACAGAAAGTTGGTTGCGCCATTGGTTTCCGAATCGCCTTCTGCAGAAACCAGATCATAAACCATCTCGCTCCAGGGACGGTTTTCCGCAAAACTTTGAACCAGAAAATCCTGCAAAGCCTGCCGGTTGATTTCACGGGAAGTAGAACGACCTATTAACAGTCGTGTCCAGATTGTCGACCAGTTCGTCACATAGGTAGGATCTTCCGTCAGTTTTTTGACCAGTCGCTCATGCTTATCAGTCTGGTTCGATGCCAAAAACTGTTCTGCTTCTGAAGCAGTCGGAATCCGTCCGATTACATCAAGATATGCGCGTCTGACCCACTCTTCATCAGTGGCGAAAGAGGAAGGCGTCATATTGGCTGCTTTCCAGCCATCCTCGATACGATGATTGATAAACGTAACAATGGCTTTATCAGAAGCGTTTGACGGTAATTTTTCGACAGGCGCTAACTGTTGAGGCCTGGTGGCAATCAATGGACGATCATCGCTGGCTGTGACAGTATCCACATTCTGATTTTGCAGCATCGGATGTTTTGCAGGCTCTATCTGAATGTTACGAGTGTGATTTGATTGAACGGCAACCTGATTCTCTGGAGTACCGTGAGTAATATCATCAGGCGTTTGGTTCTGCTCCACCGGTTGATTGGCCAGATTCGGAGCTTCGTTCGTTTTCATCAACGAATTCAAAGCGAATACGGAAAATACCAGTAAGCAGGCTGTTGCCAGTCCCAGACCCCATCGCTTTCTGCGAGCGACCGCAGGCTTTTCAATCTCTTCCGTTGATTCCGATTCAGACACAGGAGCCGCTATGGGGATCATCGCATCGGAACCCATTCCCTGATCCCAATATAATGTTCCATGCAGATGAGAATAATTCAGATAGAACTGCATCGCATCCGGATCTGCAAGCACGATTTCTTCCAGTCGCATTTTCTCTGCTGTCGAGAGACGCTCTTCGCACAATGCTTCCATAAGCAAAGAAAGCTCGGCTAATTCCACTTCTTTCTTACTCATGACTATAGGACTCTGCTGCTATATAACGATTAATACATTCAAATAAAGTACGTCTCACGCGCCCTAAAGACTGATAAACAGAGTTTGCAGGCCGCCCCAGTTCATCGGCAAGGTCCTTGCCCTGATTGCTTGCCTGATAACGCCTCTGAATCAGCTCAAGATCTTTTTTCCGTAATTTACCGAGACAGTAAGTTAATGCATTCCGACGTAACTCAAAAATTTCCTGATTTTCTTTTACCGCTTCAGCCACTTGAGCAACAAAATCATCGCTGAATTGATGCTTATCACGACTTCGTTTTTTCCGAAATTTCAATATCTCGTAATGTGCGATTTGACACGCCCAGGCAAAAAAATTCGTTCCGGCTTCAAACTGTTGTGCCTTTTTCCAGATGACCAGATTTGTGTCTTGTAATATCTCTTCAGCTTCCAATGGATGTGGAATCATTGAAAGAATATACAAATAAACGCGTCTCTGACATTTGGTAAATAACCCAATGAATTCACGCCCCTGCTCAGATTCTGTATCCGGGAAAACAGGTTGATTGGTCGAACTTGTCAAAGTATTTCCAATTCGTCACTTCAAAGTAGATTTGCTCAGGCTTATTTTTTGACCGATATTAAAACAGCGGAAGCCCTCTTTCGAGCGTCCGCTGTTTTGTGGATTTCAGTGATCTCCTCGACTGCTGAATAGAATCAGCCGATCAATTCCTTGATCGGAGTTCCACCATTGGCCAGCTTCATGGGACGACCGCGTTTTGATGTGTGCACGATATCCAGAGGAATCCCCAATGCATGGGAGACTGTTGCCCACAGATCTCCAGGCAGATAGCTCTTGCCTTCGATACCAATACCATCACTGTCTGTCTTGCCGATCGCCTGACCATTCTTAAGTCCGCCACCACCAATCATGGCAGTCCAGCTGGCAGCCCAGTGATCACGGCCCACATTCTGGTTGATGCGTGGTGTGCGACCAAATTCACCCATACAGACGATGGTCACATCGTCCAACATCGCACGTTGTTTCAGGTCTGTAACGAGTGCCGAGATTCCTTTGTCCAACTGAGGCAGATTCTGATTCTTCAAAGAATCAAAGACCCCTTGATGCAGGTCCCAGCTGCCGACCGAAGCAGAAACTTCAATAAACGGCACTCCGACTTCAACGAGACGTCGGGCCAGCAATAACCCTTGACCGAAATTGCCAGTTCCATAAGCTTCTTTTAAGGCAGCCGGTTCCTGATCGACTTTGAATGCTTCCATTTGCTTGGAAGTCATCAGGTTAACCGCTTTCTTATAGATGTCCTTGTGAGAGTTGGCAGATTCACCTCGTTTGGACTTAATGAATCCGGACTCCAGAACCTGCAGCATGTCAAGCCGTTGGCCTAATCGCTGTTGTTCCGTCATGTTAATTTCTGCGTTCTGGATCGTTCCATCGCTGGAAACAACAAATGGAGAATGAGACATCCCCAAAAATCCGGCACTCCCCCGGCTACCACCAATCGAAATGAAAGAGGGAATATCCAGTTCTTTGCGGCGAGAGCCTAATTCATAGCTGACGACCGAACCAAACGTGGGGTGAACCACAGTCGGGTTAGGAACATAAGCGGAGTGCATGTAATATGTACCACGGGCATGATCGGCTTCGCGAGTGCTCATGGAGCGAATCAGTGAAAGGTCTCCCATCACTTGAGCTGTCTGGGGCATATGCTCGGAAATCTGCATATCGCCTTTGGTGCTGATCGGCTTGAACTCTCCGCCGTTCTTGGAACCGGGTTTCAGGTCCCAGATATCAATCGTAGGCGGACCGCCGGCCATCCAAATCAGGATACAGGCTTTTTGCTGTTTTTTAACCTGGCTGGCATTTGCTTCCAGATGCGACAGAAAGTGCATTGTGGGAATCGCCGTTGCTGCACCGGCAACATGCTGCATGAAGTGTCGACGCGTCATTCCGTAAGGATTGAGAATAGTCATAACAAATGCCCTCTTTTGATTCTATTTGTGATAAAAGGTTGTGTGTTGAATATTTTATGCAAAACGCTGTTTCGATTTTAATGGTTGAACACAAACTCATTCGAGTTGAGTAAGGCCCAGTAGAGGTCCTGATACGCGGCCAGTTTATTCGGTGAACTGCCAATCAGTTTCTGAGCACTGGTAGCTTCACGACGATCGGGAAAACGGCTCAGTGTGGACAAAAACATTTTTTTAATTTTTGCCTGATCGTTCCCCTTCTCCAATAACAGTTGATTCAGATAACTCCCTTTATCGGCACTGATGGCATTTTTGGTCAATTCGCCATTCATCATCATCAATGCCTGTGGGATTGTCCCGTTAAACGTGGTGGAATCATCGCCCGAATCATTATCAAACGCGACCATAAATTGACGCATCCACTGACGCCGCTGCTCTTCAGCCCGCTCCCAGTTCGACTGGCCCGACTTGTGAGCACCCGTGGCAACAATTAACGAATCGTAGAGTTGCTCAGCCGTCATGTTTTTCACATACATATGCGAGAAGAGAGGGGTTTCTCCTCGCTCAGGGCTGTCAATTTCATTCTTGCGACCAAACTGGCTGGTCAAGTTGTATGCTTCACTATTACAGATCCAGCGTGCGAGTTGCTTGAGATCATATTTTTTCTTGACCAGTTCTTCGGCCATTTTGTTTAATAATTCCGGATGAGACGCGGGATTGTGTGGTCCCATATCATCAACAGGACGGGTAAAACCATATCCGATGAAATATCCCCACATCCGGTTTACGATTGCCTGTGCAATCAGAGGTTTTTCTCCCTGAACGATCAATTTGGAAAATTCCTTGCGGCGTTCGACGCTGCCTTCCGGATCGACTTTCACATCTTCGAAAATGGGATAGGCGACCTGCATCAGCCCGGAACGTTTTTCATAATAGACCGGACCGTTAAATCCCGTCGCTACGACTTCGGAATAGTCATCCACCTGACGCCCTGTTTTGGGGTCGGTCTTACGGTGATTAATCCGTCGCATCTGGCGAAAGAAACTGTTGTATTCCCAGAACTGATTCTGCTTCCAGTCATTAAACGGGTGATTATGACACTGGGTACATTGCACCTGGATGCCTAAGAACAAACGGGTGGTTGCCGCCGTCACCTGAACTGCTTCATCGTTATTCTGCATTTGTGCCAACAGATAATTGACAGCACCGTTCTCTTCAAAATGTCCTTCTGCAGTCACCAGATCCTGAACAATTTCGTCCCAGGGTCGATTTTTGGCAAATGCTTCCCTCAGAAACTTCTGCATCCCGTTACGACTGACACGTCGCGGAGTATTGCGACCGATGAGCAGGTTTGTCCATACATTCGTAAAGTTCTGAACGTAAGCGGGATCATCCAACAGTTGATCAATGACCTTAGAACGCTTGGCGGTATCACTATCCTTGACAAATTTTTCTACCATTTCTGCGGAAGGAATTTGACCGATGAGATCCAGGTAGACACGACGCAACCACTCTTCATCGGAAGCAACGGGAGACGCTTCTACTTCATTGTCTTCCCAGCCCTGACGGATCTGCCCGTTGATAAAGTCAACAAAAGGATCAAACGTTCCGGTAGAAAACGCCTTCGCCCTGCTTTCCGGAGGAGCAGCATCCGCAAAGGATGCCAACAAACCAGCACAGATTACCAAAGCAGAAACAACACACAGTTGTTTAGAAAAAAGACGCATTTTCTGATTCTCCACTTTATTGAAAAATGTCAGGATGAACGATCCTGTTACGCACTCTCTTGACACCCTTCTTTAAGACAAATTGCGAAAAGAAGATTGCCTCGTTACTGTATTAACATCCTGAAAGTCCA
>NZ_CALFPF010000777.1 GCF_937919775.1 uncultured Gimesia sp. | reverse complement strand
GTTTCAGGCTGATCCATATGGGAAATCTCGGCTTAAACATTCCAGAGTTGATGTTCCAGAAGGAGAACCGGAATCTCTGCTGCTGCTGATTGAGTGGCAGAAGACACGTGCTTTCTTCTAAATAGTGGTGTTGTAAATAATCATCATATTCCCGTTTCCGTATTTGACAAGGTATATGTGTGAGCTAGGATAAGGTGAATACGTTGAGTACGGCGATTGTTGGATTGCCCTCAAAACGAGAAGCTCAGCAAACAAAATTTCATGTGTCTCGTACATATTTTGAGATAAAGGGTTACAAAGATGAATTTGCAGAAGTCTATATCGAGCAAGGGCTTGTTTTGTCTTCTCTCACTCTTTTTGGTCGTGAATTATGAATCACAGGCTCAAGAAGGGACGGTCAACACCAATCCAGATTCAACAGCCCGCCAGAAATATGCTGCTCTGATGAGCGAGGCTCATAAAGCGCGATTGAATCAGCATTATTCGAAATATTATCAGGCGACATTGGGAGTCGTAGCGACCGATGCCTCTGGTCCTTTGGCTGCTCATTTGACAAATGGTGCGTCTGACTGGTGGACTGGAGTCGGAACGGACCTTGACGGTAATCCCGGATATGGAGTTGTCATCATGCACGTGGCACCCGGCTCTGCAGCCGATCAGGCAGGCTTGATGAAGTATGATATCATCCTGTCATTTGACAAACATCGTCTGGCTTCAGTACGTCAGTTAAATGCGTTACTTGCGAAAGCGCAACCAGGTCAGAAAGTCGCTTTATCCGTCATTCAAGTGGGTGAGCAGGGGGCCGTGAGCACTGTAGATGTGACATTAGGCTGGTCGGAACGTATCAACGCACCTGGGCAGGGAAACCCCTCACGTGCTTTCACGCCGCACATGCCATCGGCATCAAATTTTGGGAACGATGACGAATATCTCATCAATCCCAAGGCACCGTTGAAGTATCAGTATGCTGCTCCTTATGAGTATGCTCCTAAAATGGACTAAGCGTACCGTAGAATTCTGGGTCAAGACCCACCAAATCAAATTTGAGACTGACAGGTTATGCGATATCATTGCATAGCCTGTTTTTTTATTGAGCGCACTTTTTATCACCCAACTGGAACAAATGCCGTGTTTCACGATGGGACCTTTCAGGAGTAATAGAATGGTGCTCGATGACAAGTTTGAGAAACCGCATAAAAAAGTAAAGGGCAGGTCAAAGTTCGAAAGTCATTTTGACCTGAAAACTGCCGAATTAAGCAACAGAATCAGAGAAATCAGGCCTAGCAGAACTAGCGTAATGAGCTGAGGTTAGGTAAACTATGGGCCATTAAAAAAAAGAGAGGCCTTGTAGCGAACGTGACGAGACCACAGCAAAATAACACAAGAAAAAAATCTGGTTTGCCTGTTATTGGCTGGCGTGAATGGGTGAAGCTCCCTGACTTGGGGGTTACATCAATCAAAGTAAAAGTCGACACTGGCGCCCGGTCGTCGTCCCTGCATGCTTATGATTTGCATGAATTTGAGCGAGATTCTGAAAAGTGGATACGATTCAAAGTTCACCCCGTTCAGCGGGAAACGGATGAATTCGTAGTGGCAGAGGCCAAAATATTTGAATTTCGATCCGTTCGCAGTTCCAGTGGTAAGGCTACCTTACGGCCAGTAATCGTGACCAATATTGAGTTACTGGGTGTGACCTGGCTGGTTGAGTTGACACTTGCCAATCGTGACGAAATGGGTTTTCGGATGCTGCTCGGCCGCGAAGCTTTCCGGCAGCGATTTCTTGTCGATTCGGGAAAATCTTACTATGGCGGTAAGCCAATGTTAAAGAGAAGAACTAGATCAAAAAAAAAGAAACGACGACAGAAATAGGCACTAAATACCCAGCGACAGAAAGAGTATCATGAAACTTGCCATCCTTTCCTGCAGCCAGAAATGCTACAGCACACGACGACTATACGAAGCTGCAGATCAACGTGGATTCAAGGTCAAAGTCCTGAATACGCTTAAGTTCGCGATTGACCTGAAGCAGGCCGAGCCCGATCTTTACTACCGCCAAAAGTCACTCTCCGACTACGATGCCGTACTGCCGCGTATTGGCGCGTCGATTACCTATTTCGGAACGGCAGTCGTGCGACAATTCGAGCAGATGGATATCTTCTGTGCAAATTCGTCTGCCGGAATTTCCAATTCTCGGGACAAGCTTCGTAGTCTGCAGATCTTCAGTCGGCATCAGATTGGTATCCCGCAAACGACGTTCGTTCGTGATAAGAAAGATGTGTTGCCGGCAATTGAGCGTGTTGGTGGCGCGCCTGTGGTGATTAAACTGTTGGAAGGGACACAGGGAATCGGAGTGCTGCTTGCTGAATCGGTGAAGTCGGCGGAAGCGATTATCGAGATGCTGCAAAGCCAGAAGCAGAACGTGTTGATCCAGAAGTTTGTCGCCGAAAGCAAAGGGCGTGATATCCGGGCATTCGTGGTAGGCGATCGGGTTGTGGCTGCCATGCGCCGCGTCGCGCAGGGACAGGAATTCCGCAGCAATGTCCATCGAGGTGGTCTGACGGAGCCGGTGACACTCGATGATACCTATTGCAAAACAGCCGTGCGTGCTGCCCAGATCATGGGCCTTCGCGTCGCCGGTGTTGATATGCTTGAGGGAAAACAGGGGCCTCAAATCATGGAGGTCAATTCCTCGCCTGGTTTGGAAGGAATCGAAAAATGCACGCAGCTCGACATCGCCGGAGCAATCATCGATTACATTGCTGCTCAGGTGGATTTCCCGGAGATCGATCTTCGCCAACGACTGACAGTCAGCCGCGGCTATGGTGTCACAGAAATTTATATTCCCGAAGGCTCTGAATACGTCGGCAAAGCGATCAACCAATCCGGATTGCGTGATAAAGACATTAACGTGCTGACGTTATACCGTGGGACAACCGTGATTCCCAATCCCCGTTCAGATCGGCAACTGGAATCAGGTGATCGACTACTCTGTTTCGGAAAACTCGAACTGATGCGAGATCTGATTCCCGCGAAGACGCGCCGTAAACGACATCCGAAGGTTCAGGATCTACCGGATTTGCCAGTAGCCGAAGAAGTGCTCACAGAATCACACAAACCAGCAGCCGTCTCTGCTCAACAGGAAAAAGGCTTATGATCTCATGAGCAAGCCCCGCAAACGAAAGCCAATTGATCAGTGGAACGGGGAATCGATCCCTGCAGGCACATCACGTGATGTTAAACTTGCTGTAAGCGAGAGCTACAGCAGCATGACTGTAAAAATCCCGATTCACATTCGCCGTGCAGCAGAAGAGGGCCCCGTGGTTTTCGTCACTGCCGCACTTCATGGCGACGAGATCAACGGAACCGGAGCAATTCGTGAGTTGATTCAGGATGCGAATCTCCATTTACTCCGAGGGTCGGTCATTTTCGTGCCGGTACTCAATCTGCTGGCCTTCGATCGGCATTCCCGCTATCTGCCTGATCGTCGCGATTTGAATCGTTCGTTTCCGGGATCATCTTCAGGAAGCCTCGCCAGTCGTATGGCACGGATCATATTTGATGAAATCGTTTCTCGATGCGATTACGGCATTGATCTGCACACGGCCTCGGTGCGACGTACCAATTATCCGAATGTTCGAGGCGATATGACGAATCCTGAAGTGCGAAGGCTGGCTCAGGCGTTCGGCTCTGAAATCATTATGAATGGAAAAGGGCCGCAAGGAGCGTTTCGCCGCGAAGCATGTGCCAGTGGCTGTCCTACGATCATCATGGAAGGGGGAGAAGTCTGGAAAGTCGAGCCGGGTATCGTTGAGTCTGCGGCACGGGGAGTCAGAAATGTGCTTCGCGATCTGCAAATGCTGGACGGCAAAGCGGAAAGCCCTGATTATCAGGTCGTCGTTGATAAATCGACCTGGGTGCGAGCGGAGCGTGGCGGTTTTCTGAAATTCCATGTGAAACCGGGCGACATTATTGAAAAAGACCAGCCGCTTGCTACGAATACAACGCTGCTGGGGCGTGAACGCAGCATGCTGTATTCTCCTTTTGACGCAGTGGTGATCGGCATGACCACGCTGCCCGCCATCAGCCCCGGTGAGCCGATTTGTAATCTGGGCATGTTACCCGAAGGAACCAAACCATCTCAAATCCGACGCTACCGACGGGAAGAAGATGGATTGGAAGGTCAAGTCGTCGAAGAGCTTTCAACCAATCTGATTGTTGTCGAACCGACGGAAGAGTCCAGTCTCCACCACCACAAACACAACGTAGACAGTTATAGCGAACTCGGCGAAACCACATCAGCCGAGTGACTCTTTCTAAAAGTAATCTGTATCGGCTCCTCATTTTGTCGGAAGGAGATACGCTCACAGGTGCACTCTGTTTCGCTGACGCACCCCCTCTCCGACCTGAAATTCCCTTGACGGCGTCGCGTCTTTCCAAATCAGAGAAAGGCTCTCGTTTTTCAGCGTGTTTTTCAGATCTTGACATCCCCGCGCCCTTCCAGAAACTTCGTGTTATGCGTCGCGCGCGAGGAAAAAAACAGGTGGTACTGCATCTTTCTGTCGCTGTGAAAATCAGCACGATAAAACTCGCTGGTTTTAGACGAATTCTCGGAAATGCAGAAAAACACATTCCGCTTGAGCACTTGATCCTTACCGTTTCCAGGCAGTATTGTGCGTTGTTTTGGTGAATTGCAGTAAGTTGAATCCCTTTTTTTAACTCCATCCTGGTCATTGCTCCGCGTATTTTTTTGGTGTCTTTGATGAAACTTCCTGAATAACACTTCGGACAGTCCGGATAGGAAAGACTGGTATTCGTTGTCTCGCCTTATCTAAAGCCAGTGTTCCGAATGAGATTCAGCATGTTTTCCGATCAACAGAAGATTTCACCGAATCCATTTAGGGAACCAGAATTCTATCTGATCTGTTTGAAGAGGCGGAGATAAACAGGGGGCAGTCTCCGGAAGAGAGCGGTTCATCATAAATCATTTGCAGATGGCGCTTTGCGAAGATTCAGCCATCATGTAAGTGCCAGGAGTGACCTGTGCTCTGATGGTCTGTTTCTATTCCCCGTTGACGATATCGGGAAGGTCCTGTTATCGTTATCAGTAGGTCTATGTGCGCAGAAGAAATCATTCTCCAGGGAGCCGGTTATGCGAATTCCAGTCATCCAGGGCATCATTGACCGCCGCATCCTTGCCAATTATCGGATTGATCCTGAGGTCATGGCCCGGGTTTTACCGTCTCCGTTTCGCCCCAAACTGATCAACGGTCATGCCATCGGCGGGATCTGTCTGATCCGTCTCAAGGATGTCCGGCCGCGATGTTTTCCTTTACCCTGGGGTTTCGGTTCTGAAAACGCCGCCCATCGCTTCGCCGTCGAATGGGATGTCGACGGCCAAACGCAAGAGGGCGTGTTTGTCCCCCGTCGCGATACCGATTCCTGCCTGAATACTATGGCGGGGGGGAGAGTTTTTTCCGGGATCTATCACCACGCTTCATTTTCGGTAACGGAATCCGCTGATCAATTTTCGGTTGCCTTACAAAGTCGTGACGGCCAGACCCATGTTCATGTCGCCGGCAGGATCACCGATCATCTGCCGGAATCGTCCGTGTTCTCATCTCTGGAGGAAGCCTCACGGTTTTTCGAGTTGGGAGCGTTGGGGTATTCGACCAGCCCCACTGAGGGGCGCTTTGATGGCATCGAATTGTGTTGCCGGGACTGGCACGTCGAAGCACTTGAAATGGAACGCGTCGAATCCAGTTTTTTCGAAGATCAAAATCAATTTCCACAGGGTTCGGTGGAATTTGACTGTGCCCTACTGATGCGCGGCATTCAGCATGAATGGCACAGCCGTCAGGATTTGTGCTGTCCCGCGACTGTTGAGGCCTAGCTTTTCGTTTATTTACACAAAGGAACACACGAATGGATTCCCGTGTTTTGCTGACGCTGATTTTCGTCTGTCTCTCCCTGCCCCCTGTCGGTGCGGAATCCGAAGCAGATTCAAAAGCAGAGTCCGGGCAGCGCGCCCTGGCTGTCTTGCGGGAATGGAGCGAAGAGAATCAAAGCTTCACTTCCGTTCGGGGAGATTTTCACCGGATCTGGTACGACGATGTGTTTTGCTTACAAAAACATGCGGACGGCGAGTTCGGCTATCTGACGCCCCGTCATGGTTTCTGGCGTTTCGGACCGCCGCGAGAAAAACCGAAAACAGAGTCTCTGAAAAAAACAATTCAGGGAACTCCGTATCAGTACAAAGAAGCAGAATCCGAACAATGGTGCTGGCAGAAAACGCGGTTGCTCATGATTAATGGAGACGAAAAAAAGTATGAAGAATTTATTTATCCTAATCTGCCACAGCAACGTGAGGTCTGGGGCTTTTTTCAATTCCCAGTGGATGGACTTTACCCATTTTTGCCTGGTGTGCCAAATCAGGCAAGATTC
>NZ_CALFPF010000776.1 GCF_937919775.1 uncultured Gimesia sp. | reverse complement strand
ACGAGTCAAGTTTATACGTTCCCGGCAGTCAAATTGATGCGACTGTTATCCAAACCGCACCAGTTCGATTGGTGGAGAGTAACTTCTCACAGTCTCTCAGCAGCATGTTTTGCCAATTAAGTGATTTAAAACAGTGCGTTTATCAACACGCATCGATTTCTGTTCGAATTGAGGTACGTTTTTTGCCTTAAGCGGATGAGTCCTGAATAGAGGAATCAAAAGCGATTTCAATCTGTCCGCAAGAAGGGAGAATCACGATGTTTCAACGAAACATTTTTCAGGGGATCTTTATCATTATTTTGTTTTCAGTCATTCTGCAAGATGGCTTGCTGTATGCGCAGGGCGGAGAACTGGAATCGATTAGCAGCCAGCTCAACCGTGATTCTTTTATTGTGTGCCGCGAGATTCAAACGAAATTCCAGGGGATCAGAGGTCAGCGAAGTCTGATTACCAAAGCGTACGAAATTCATGCAATGGCAGACAATATTCACCGCATGCTTATATTAAATGTGCCGGTGAGAGGCATGGATCGGGCTTTGGATGATTTAAGTCTGTTAGTGGACGATCTGGATCAATCGATCAAAGCGATGCGCGCCCCGGTACTCCGCGAACCCGTGACCATTCCCACGGGGCCGAACGGATATCGATTCTATGGTGGCAATGGTTATCCACAGCCGAGTTTTCAGTACAATGGCTTTCCTTATCGAATGGTTGCGGAACGGACTACAAGCGACCTTTGTCAGACGCTCCAGGAGATGAGATCATCCATCAGCCAATTGCAACGGTACTTTGCACCCCGTCCTTCCATGGCTCCGGTGAAAAGACCATTTCCTGTACCCAACTCCGTTCCCCCTTCCGGTTCTGACCGGGGAGCCCCGCCGCAGCCGTCAGGTTTCCCGGAACCGTTACCGGAAGAGAACGATTCCCGCTGGCAACCTTCTCGCGGGTCTGCTCCTGTTTATCCACCGGCACCACCGGCACGTCCATCGATCCCTGCTCAGCAGGGGCCGGAATTTCTGCCGCCACTCCCCTCTGCGAACTGAAATGAGACAGGCGTCGTTAATCGAATGGAGAAGTTCACGGTTTCATGGTAAAGGTTCTCCGGCGCTTGTGTTTTTCCGGAAGATGCATCACTATATTTTTGGGGAACCTGGAATGAGTGTGTGCGGTGTTTTACTGGAAGGATGCTTTTAATGGAGTTTGATGCTGAGGAAGTGACAGCCTACCTGCATCAGCATATTCCAGTGACACGGGCCATGCAGATCAAAGTCTTGCCGGAAGCGCATGAGTCTCTCAGACTGAGCGCCAGATTGGCTCCCAATTTGAACCATCAGGAGACCGCCTTCGGGGGAAGTATTGCCAGTTTAGGCATTCTGGCAGGCTGGACTTTAATCCATCTGCGGCTGCGAGATGACAAACTGCGTTATAAAATCGTCATTCAGAAAAGCGAGCTGGAATTTCTGCGTCCGATTGAGGACGATTTCGAAGCGGAGTGTCCCATTCCGAATGAAAGTGTCTGGGAACAGTTTTATGCAGGTCTGCAGCGGAAAGGCCGCGCACGGATTGAGCTGAAAGCTTCAGTCACTGTGAATCAGCAGCTTGCCGCAGTGATTAAAGGCACATTTGTTGCGAAGCAGTTGCCGTTATTCTGAATGGTTTTAAGCACCGTCAGGTTTGTTCTGCGGAACAGGGGCTGTCTGGCTCAAATTCAGTATGGTTTCTGTCAGCGATTTGTTGCCGGTATAAAGGTGAACGTCTCTCTGGGGAAATGCGATTTCAATTTCCGCTTTGTTAAATTGTTCATGAATCGAGGTGTGTAAGTCGTGAATAACCTGTAACCGACTTTCCAGATTGGGAAGATATGCCCGTAGAGTCAGGTTCAAAGTACTGTCGCCGAAGGATTCGAATGTGATACTGGCAGGTGGGTCTGAGAGGACCTGCGGGTGATCGGTCAGAATTTTTAAGGCAAGAGCGGACGCGCGATTGGTATCGGTACCGTAGGCAACTCCGACGGTAATCGAAATACGATTGACCGAGTCGGTCAAGGTCCAGTTAAGCAATTTACCTGTAATAAATTCCCGGTTCGGGACGATGTATTCTTTACGGTCCCAGTTGGTAATCGTCGTGGCGCGCATTCGAATGCGGGAGACGACGCCGGTGACTTCATCGACGGTAATGATGTCTCCGACACGAATCGGCCGCTCGATGAGCAGGATCAGGCCGGAAACGAAATTGGAAAAGATTTCCTGCAGTCCAAACGCCAGTCCGAAGGTCAAGGCAGTCGCCAACCATTGCAATTTCGACCAGCCTAATCCAATTGTAGAAAACACAATGAAAATTCCGATTAACGCCACAAAGTAACGAGCCAGGCTCGTAATGGCGTATTTTACGGGGGTATCCAAGGGGAGTCGCTGTAGCACCAGGAATTCCAGTAACCCCGGAATGTTTTTTGTGGCGATGAATGCAAAGATCGCTAAAATAAAAGCGAGGCCGATATCAAAGTAGGTAACGGGTTCGAGTTTGTCAGTGAGTTTGTAGGAAATGTGCCCATCTGCATCTTTGGTCTCTTCCAGAGTCTGAATCGATGTGGACCAGAGGCTGTTCTCATAGGTGTCGAGTCGATTGAACGCCGGAAGCGTATCTCCCCAGATCCATAACAGACCCACCAGCAGAATGATACTCATGGTGGCATTGATCAGTTTCTTGATCTGCGCTGAGATTTTAGTGAGATCGGCGGGATTTTCCTCTTCTGTCGTAATACCTGCGATCGTCGATGTTTCAGAACCTGCCTCTTGAGGATCTTTCCGGATGGCCTGCAACCGTTCCTGATTCTGCTTATAGCTGAGTTGTCGATGATGAATCAGAATCCAGCGCAACAGCAAAGCTCTGAAAATAATTACACACAGGAATAACCAGAGCGTCAGGAAAGTCAGATGAAACAGGCTCATTGCCGTAAAATAGAAACCGACGAGTGATAACAGAATCAGCGCACAGGGAATGAACAGGGTTAAGAAATAGATAATGTATTTAAAACGGTCATACCAGACCTCTTGATTGTAATTCAGAATCGACTGAAAAAGTCCGGAACGCGGATGAAAGACACGGCGGGCAAAGATGGTGTATACCGCAAGTAATGCCACAAAAAACAGGCGTTCCAGTAAATCCTGATTGCGGTCTACTTCTTTACCGTGCAGCAGGAGAGTGACAAAGAGCAGGGGAATGGAAAAGGGGATCACCCAGCGAATATTGCGTCGCACGTAGGCAACAGTTTGTTTATACCAGCCAAAATGGGATTCGCCGAGACCTAAAGGTCTGCACATTTGCCGGATCAGTTCCCAGAAAAACAACAGCCAGGCAACCTGGCGTAAGCTGTATTCTACCGCCATGACGAAATCGGGAGCCTTTGGATCGCTGCCGATTCTCCAGGCAAAAAACCAGATCATGCCAGGCCAGACAATGGCGATAAACAGTGTGAGGAAAGCGACGCGTGCGGTAATCGCAAATTTGCGATAGCTAGTGGGTGTCCCGAAAGTGGCTTCGTACGGAATATTACGTGGTAAAGCG